>NZ_JBLYZK010000001.1:0-293915 GCF_048551395.1 Acinetobacter sp. TY1 | reverse complement strand
GGTGCGCTCAGAGAGATTCGAACTCCCGACCCCTTAGTTCGTAGCCAAGTGCTCTATCCAGCTGAGCTATGAGCGCATCGTAAGTATTCGTTGGCGGTGAGAGAGGGATTCGAACCCTCGATACAGTTACCCGTATGCATCCTTAGCAGGGATGTGGTTTCAGCCACTCACCCATCTCACCGTAACGAGGCGCCATAATACAAATTAAAATAAGATTCGGCAAGTACTCTTATTAAAAAAAACCTCTTTTTTGATTCAACTATTCATTTTTTAAACGATTTTACTATTTATGTGTGTTTTTCATACGTTTTGTAAAGTATTTATTTAAGAAAAAATTTGCATGACATAAAAACTGCAATTAAAAACACATTATTGCAATCAATTACGTGCAGTCTGCAACGTGATGACTTATGCTAAACCTATCTTCTGTTATCAAGCCTTATACATGATGAAAAACTGGGTCGATCCTGAAGCCAAAGCTGAAGCGCAACGGTATGACAATCCGATTCCAAGCCGTACGCTTATTTTGGAAACCATCGAACAAAAAAAGGAACCACTGTCACATGCTGACTTCGTGGAAATTTTTGAAATTGCCGATCAAAAAAGTATTGATGCACTGAGTCATCGTCTAAGTGCTATGGTACGTGATGGTCAGCTCATGAAGGATGGTTTCAAATACCAACCAATGGCAGATCAACCCGTTATCGATGCTACAGTTTACGTCAATAATAAAGGACTTGGTGTTGCGAGCATTGATGGTAAAAAAGAAGAATTTTTACTGCCTGAACGTGAAATGCGCCAAGTCTTTCACGGCGACCGCGTTAAAGTGCAACAAACTTCAGTAGACCGTAAAGGTAAAGCTTGGGGCTACATTACAGAAGTGACTCAACGTCGAGTTAAACAACTGATTGGTAAAGTGGCAGAGTTTGAAGGTGAATATTTTATTCAACCAGCAAATCCTAATGCGCACCAACCGATTACCTTAGAAAAAGAATTAATTGAACATGCAGGCGCAAAAGTCGGTGACAACCTACGTGTAGAAATTGACGACTACCCAACACGGGATGAGTTTGCAACAGGTCATATTATTCAGTCGATGGCAGATAAAGCCGATACTGAAATTATTATTCCACAAACCATTTTAGAGTATGGTCTACCCTACGAATTCCCTGAAGAAGTCGTAAAAGAAGCTGAAAGCTTTAAAGAGCCAACGGCAAAAGACCGTGAAGGTCGTATCGACTTGCGTGATTTACCATTAGTCACCATTGATGGTGAAGATGCTCGTGACTTCGATGATGCTGTATATGCTGAAAAACGTCCGGGTGGCGGTTATCGTGTCGTCGTTGCGATTGCCGATGTAAGTCACTATGTTCGTCCAGGTAAACCATTAGATGATGAAGCGCAAGAACGTGGTACGTCAGTGTATTTCCCACACTATGTATTACCAATGTTGCCTGAAGCGCTATCAAATGGCTTATGTTCGCTAAATCCTGATGTTGACCGCTTATGTATGGTCTGTGACTTGAATTTAAGCCGTGCTGGCAAAGTTACAAAATTTGAGTTCTACCCTTCTGTAATGCATTCAAAAGCACGTTTGACGTACACACAAGTCGCACAGTACTTAGATGGTGACAGCAAAGCGCTCACAGAAGATCGTGATGTCCGTAAATCATTAAATACGCTGTATCAACTATATGAAACACTCAAAGGCTTACGTGCTGAACGTCATGCAATGGAATTCGAAACCGTTGAAACGTACATGACCTTTGATGAACTCGGTGGAATTAAAGAAATTTTACCGCGTACACGTAATGTTGCACATAAACTGATTGAAGAATGTATGTTGCTTGCCAATGTAGCAGCAGCAGAATATTGTTTGAAAAATGAAGTACCTATGCTCTACCGTGTGCATGAAGCACCTGAGTTCTCGCGCATTCAAAAAGTGAAAGATTTCGTCAAACTGTTGGGCTTAAAATTTCCTGACCAACCAACTCAGGCAGATTATCAAGCCGTTATTGAGGCGACTAAAGACCGCATTGATGCACCAAGTATTCATGCCGTGTTATTGCGCTCTATGATGCAAGCCTATTACGGAGCAAATAACCTTGGTCACTATGGCTTGGCATATGAAGCGTACACGCATTTCACATCACCAATTCGCCGTTACCCAGACTTGCTATTGCATCGTGCGATTAAAGCCAGTTTAACCACGAAGCAATATCCACTTTCAGGTGCAGCTTTAGATGAAGCAGGTGAGCATTTCTCAATTACGGAACGTCGTGCAGATGAAGCATCTCGCTCAGTAACATCTTGGTTGAAATGCCACTATATGAAACAACACTTGGGTGAAGAGTTTGTCGGCATTATTAGTGCAACGGCTGAATTTGGTTTATTCGTGACACTGAAAGATTTGTATGTTGATGGCATGATACACGTCAGTCAATTGGGCGATGACTACTTTGTCTTCGATCAAGCAAGCCAAAATCTTGTTGGTCAAAACCGAGGACAATCTTTCGGTTTAGGTGATGAAGTTAAAATTAAAGTCGCTGCGGTAAATTTAGATGATCGTAAAATTGATTTTGAATTGATTCAGCAACTTTCCCATGCAGGTCGCGCGATTCGTAGTCGTGCTCCGCGTGTTGCTAAAACTCAAACGACTGAGCAAGTCTTTTCTGAGCGTCCGGCCAAATCCACTGAAAAAACTGATGTTAAACGTCAGGTCAGTGAAGATGGAGAAAAACCGGTGCGTAAGAAAAAGGAGAAGGCCAAACGAAGCTCTTTCGATAAAAAGCCTAGTAAAAAATCTTCAGCAAAGCCTGAAACAAAGGCTAAAGATAAAGTGAAGAAAAAGGCGAAAGCGAAAAAGAAAAAGTCCAATGCAAAAGCATCAGATGAATAATCTTTTGATCATATAAAAAAGAGCGCTTCGGCGCTCTTTTTTTGTTTATAATTATTTAAAATTGAACAATAAACACCACTATGACGAAAAACTTAATTTCGAAATATTATTATCATTATTATGTCATTTTCATGATATTTATTTTAGGCATCAGCGCCGTATATAGCATTTCATTTGTTAATTTTTATTCAACCAAAGCTGTAAATATATTTGCACTTATCGCTTCATTTATTCTCTACTTTGGAATTATTCTTTATTTTTATTTTCTAATTAAAAAACAACAATGGGTAATTCCGAGAACTTGGAGCAATGTCCAAAAACGACCACCATTGTATTGCTTCATCGTCTTTCCAATTTTTTTTATCCCTCTTTTTTGGATCAATTTTTCACAACTTATACCCATGACTTATACTAATTTTTTGGGTGCTCAATCCACTGAAACGATAGAAGCATACACAACAAAAAATACATATAAAGGTAACACGACGTATTGTCTATCTAACAAATATTCATGCTTACCTATTTTTAAAATAAATCGTGATGAATTTAAATATTACCAAGACAAAAAAATAATTTTACAAATTACGTGCAAGAAGAGTTCGTTAGGTACAATCATTGAATCCATTGATCATATTCAATTTTAAATACATTAATTTAATTAAGAAATATTCAACGTCTCACTCAGCAAATCCACCACCAACTGCACCGCAGGTGAACAGAATTTTAATGTGGTTTAACGATATAAACCCCACCTAAATCTTGCCAATAATCATCCAAAATAGGAATTAAATTTCCTTGCTGTACTTCAACTAATGCCAATAATTAAGGTAGCAAAACAATGCATAAACCTGCTTTTACCGCCTGTAATTGGTCAACAATAGAATTAACATTAAAACACCGATTGACCTGAATACTGAATTTTTGCTGTTGCTGATCATGCTGTAAAATCCAAACACCACCATTGGCATCAGACGGTTTCAATATTCACGGTATATGCCTTAGATCATCCAATTTTTCAGGCTTTGGATCATGTTCAAACAAAGATGAATGTGCGAACAACCCTGCTTTATTTTCCGAAACTTTTTTTAGCAACCAAACTCGAGTCTTCAAATTTGCTAATCCGCACGGCGATATCAATATTTTCTTCAACTAACTCCAAATTGCGATTATCAAGTAAAAACGACAATTCAATTTTTGGGTATTGCTGCATGAATTCAACAATAGCTTGATCGGAGAAATGCCTAAAGAAGTCCACAGATGCACTCAATCGAACCACACCTTGCGGCTCTCGTTGCGACAAAGCAATACTTTGATTCGCCATTTCTAAACCTTGAATATAACTCAAGCATTCATCGAAATGGAACTTTCACTTTAAAATCTCAAACAGATTTATCAGACAATCCGTTAATTATTCGACAAATTTGCTTGATTTCCCTCAGTGAAGCCCCTACATCTATAAATAACTTAAAAGATTATTTGGCATGATGATATGACATTAGAAAAGGCGACTTTGCCTGTACCCCAATTTGATCAAATTACTTTAGATCGACTAAAACAAAATATTGAAACTGCCATTCAAAATGGGCAAACATTTCTCAAAGAACTAACTGAAGTTCCTGAAAGTATTCGCCAACAACTCGATATTTTAGAAAAAATTGATGCTTTAGAAAATAATATGAGTGAGTCTTGGGGTGTGCTTTCACATCTCAATGCCGTGATGAATAATGCTGAAACTCGTGAAGTGTATCAAGCACTTTTACCTGCTCTGAGCGAGTATTACACTCAACTTGGGCAGCATGTACCACTTTATCAAACATATCAGCATGTACATGATCATGCTGTATTTACTGATCTTCCTGCTGCACAACAAAGTGCGATAAAACTCGCATTACGTGATTTTAAACTTTCGGGTGTCGCTTTAGAAGGTAAAGCAAAACAGCGTTATGCAGAAATTTCTGCACGCTTGTCACAACTGTCATCTGACTTTTCTAACCATGTTTTAGATTCAACACAGGCTTATTTTAAACCGTTGAGTGAAGATCAACTGAAAGGTTTACCGCAAAGTAGTATTGAATTGCTGAAACAATATGGTCAACAACGTGAGCTTGAACAAGTAGTTGCAACGCTCGATATTCCATCTTATTTAGCAATCATGACCTATGCGGATGATCGTGCATTACGTGAGGAACTTTATCAAGCCTATGTCACGCGAGCATCTGACTTAGCGCAGGATACGCAATTTGATAATGCCCCTGTGATGGTTGAAATTTTAAGTCTCCGTCAGGAAATGGCAAAACTGCTTGGTTTTGACAATTATGCCGAATATTCACTTGCTTCAAAAATGGCTCCTGATATTGAAACGGTTGATCAGTTCCTTGTCGATCTTGCAGGACATGCACGTACACCTGCACTGAAAGAAATTACAGAATTACAAGAGATTGCTCAAGCAGATGGAATAACTGAGCTCAAACCGTGGGACAGCACTTATTATTCTGAAAAGCTTAAAGTTCAACAATTCAACTTATCTCAAGAAGATTTAAAACCTTACTTCCCTGCACCGAAAGTGATTCAAGGTTTATTTAATGTTGTGAATCGTTTATACGGAATCAATGTCATTGAGCGTAAAGCTCCACTTTGGCATAGCGATGCGCATTACTATGAACTTGAAGATCAAGGCACAGTGATTGGTGGTTTTTACTTTGACTTGTATGCACGTAGTGGTAAGCGTGGTGGCGCATGGATGAGTGGTTTCCGCTCTCGTATGCAAACAGAAGACGGTTTACAAAAACCGATTTGCTATATGGTTGGTAATTTCACGCCACCTGTAGGTGATCAACCTGCCCTACTCACCCATGATGAAGTAAATACCTTATTCCATGAGTTTGGTCATGGCTTACATCATATGCTCACAGAAGTAGATAATATTTCTGTGGCAGGTACACATGGCGTAGCTTGGGATGCAGTAGAACTGCCTAGCCAATTTATGGAATTTTGGACATGGGATAAAGACAGCCTAGATCTACTGTCAGAACATATCGAAACGAAAGAAACTTTACCTAAACATTTGCTCAAAGCATTACTTGATGCACGTTTTTTCCAATCGGGTATGCAAACTTTACGTCAAATTGAATTTTCACTTTTTGACTTAAGCATTCACAAACTGACACCTGCATTGAGTACAGATGGGATCCAAGCGACTTTGGATGATATTCGTCAAAAATATGCGGTACTACCAACAACCGACTACAACCGCTTCCAAAACAGCTTTAGTCATATTTTTGCAGGTGGTTATGCCGCAGGTTATTATTCATACAAATGGGCGGAAGTGTTGGCGAGTGATGCCTTTGATCGCTTTGAAAAAGAAGGCGTATTTAACACTGAGACAGGAAATGAGTTTAGAAAAAATATTCTAGCAGTTGGCGGAAAAGATACAGCCCTTGATGCATTCATCAATTTCCGTGGACGTGAACCAAAAATAGATGCATTGTTACGTCATCAAGGTTGGACGAACAGCCAATAAAACGCTTAAACTAGGCATCGTTATAAATTAATTTGTGGTGAGTATATGAATATTAAACGTCGTTTCATTGCGGGTGCAAAATGTCCTCGCTGTGAAGCTATGGATCGTATTGTCATGCTCTCCACAGACGATGCTGAATGGATTGAATGTATCGAGTGTGACTACTCAGAAAATCGTCCGACTCATGTCGATGAACCTACTGAGCCTGCTACACCCGATGAAATTGGGGTCATTCAATTTAAGCCTCGTCCTGCAAAATAAACTGGACGTCATAATAAAATGAATTTAGATCAACGAAATAATTCGAAGCTGATCTGGATGATTGCCGCAGGATTGGTGGTCATTCTATTGCTTATAGTCGTATTTCTCTGGTTGAATAATACCAACTCAACAACTGAGCAAACAAAACAATCAGCAATACCTGTAGCACAGCCTGCAAAAACACCACAGGTTGCACAGCCTTTAGAGGAAACTGTTGCGTCTACACCAGCAATAGAGTCAAATCAAGCATTAGTGAATGAAAGTATTCTAAAAGATGAAGTTCCGCAAAATGAAAGCCTTGCCAAAGAAGAAGTCGCTCGTTTAGACGATATTCAGAAACAATTGGATGAACAGGCCAAAATACTGAAATCACAACATGCCGATGCAGACCAACTCATTAAGCTTAAAGAAGAACAGATTAAGTTATTGGAACAGCAATTATCTGCTCAACAAAATTCTTAATATTTTAATCAAATATCTAAATTTTAATGACATATAATTCTATAAAAAGCATTCTTTATGAATGCTTTTTTTCATGGCGTATCTCTTAAACCTGACTAAACCTCATTTTATTTTTCAGGCTATTTTACTTTTTTATCTCATTTTTCAGTGCTTATTGAAATCACATTCATCGAATTTAAATATTCACCTGTCTATTTCAGGTATAGCAATCTCACCCCAAACAAAAAGCACCTAAAGGTGCTTTTTGTTCTTTCTAACTTATCAATTACTTGGCGTTATACCAATCAAACATATTAAATAAGTATGGTACATAGGTGACGATTAACAAGGCTGAGAATAAGACCACAATTGGTAGAATCCAACGCTCATAACGGTAGTAGAAGCTCGTATATTTCTCCTTTGCTTCTGCGTCCGCGGCGGCGACTTCCGCATCACCGACCGAGAGCCTCGTCAGTAGATGGTTCAGTGCCACAGGCGGCGTTACATAACCAAATTCAAATGCAACCAATACAATCATCCAGAAGTGAATCGGATGAATGCCATTTTCAAAGGCTACAGGGGCAATGGTTGCTGCAACCAAAATCACCGCACCAAATGGATCTGTTGTCATACCAATTAAAGCAAGTAACAACGCCATGAAGCCGAGTGTAATGAGAATGCTACCCAAATGTGTCGGTACCATTGTCACAATTTCACTACGTTCAATCAGACCACCAACACTTGCAGATAATGCCATCAGCATAATCAATGCACCGATATGTCCAACACTTTCAGATGTTGCAAACCAAACTGAATTTTTAAAACTACGCTTACTTTCAGCAGTCGCACCATGTTCTTGCAAGTACTGAGAGTGTTTCTCATGCTCAAGTGCCAGTGCTTTTTTTGGATTTTCAGGAACAGGTAATTTCGCACCAAAAATCTTATCAAACAAGATAAAGGCTAAAAGCATAATCGGTAGAATCACTGGTGCAGTGAATTCGTCCATTTGTGTATCTAGACCGAATTTATAGAAACCAACAACAGCAAATACAATTACGATATACGGAATCACAGGTACAAATGCACGTAACATGCCCGGCACCGCAATTTTTGGTGAATTAATACGGAATTTATCTTCAGCAAGGAATAATGAAACTCCAAGGAAAATAAATGCTGTTAACCAGAATACATAAATACCGTGATCAAATAACTCATCAGAAGTGACATGACGACTGTCGAGCATTGAAATTAAAATCACAAGTAAACATGGACGTAAAACAACACCCAACGAGCCTGACATTGCAGAAACAGCAAGTGCATATTGACGACGTGCGCCTGAGTTCCATACTTCACGGTAGATAATCGCACCCGCAGCTACAACAAAGATTCCTGAGGCTCCCGTATATGCTGTTGGAATTGCCGCACCAATCAAAATCAACCAAGTTAATGTTTCTGGTGCAAGATTCCATGGTCGCAACACTGCAAGGAATAAATCCATGACTCGAGTTTGTGTCAACAACATCCCTGCCCAAATAAACAGTGCTAAGTTTAAGAAAATTCCTGAGAACTCAATCAGTAGACCAAGATAAATCCCTTGACCCATCGAATAATCCATAAAGAAGGTGAACGCAATACCCGTCACAATCGCCATGAATGCATACAAAGGAATACTCAGTAAAGCCAAACCAAAGTTACCGCCTGATTCAGCATTTTCAGGTGTTTGAAATAGCTTATAAATGCTGATAATGGTCAGAACGACAAAGAGGAACATCCATAACCAATACACACCAATGGTTTCATAGGTTGAAACTACGCCTGAATTGATGACTGAACGATATTGGCTAATCACCGATGCACTCAGTAAGCCATTACCCACGATCATTGCAATGTTATAAACTTTAAAATCAAGTTTAGTACGAGCTGGGCGTAAACCAATGTGATGCATTTTCAAAGATGCTGTGATTGCAGCAATCACCACCATCAAGATCAATAATAAAACTCGGTTTTCCGTCCCCCATTTGAGGATCCAGAAGAATCCAGTTTCCATACTACGATAAGCACGGATAGATGAATGATCTTCCATGTATTTAATCGATTTATCATAGAATGCGTGTTTTTCTTCACATTGCTGTTGAGCCGCCACAACTGACTGACGTACATCAGATTCTGACGTTGTACCAAAAATATCAGCAAACTCATCATTTGAGTTTGACTTCATTTGCTGTTGTACAAGCAAGTCAATATTAGGATGGCGTTCACATTCTGGTTTTATAGGTTCCGCACGCAAAAAGGAATATTGCATTCCTATTTGCTCATTTCCATATAGGCGTTCACCTATACGAAGCATCTGACCATGGATCATATCCCCCGTCCCAACAATCAGGGTCAGAAGAAGTAAGATAAGTATGGAAAAAGTTGAGAACCACTCATTCCATAGATAACCGAGTAGACCTAATCCCGATCTTTTATTTACAGGTTCTTGCATTGTTATTCCAGTTTTTATATGTTTCCACCATACAATTGCTTGTACAGTTCATATTTTATTTTTGGTCTCAGGTAAAATCCTTTACCTAATATCCATTCCTGATATTACACAATTCAATGTGCATTATTTCATCGTTCAATAACATGACATAGTTGGATTTTTTTTGGATACTTTATGCCAACTCATTCAAGTTCATCACAAGAATATAAGCATTTTATACGAAATTTAATGCTCCATCTTGTTTACTAACATATCTTTAATTACAAAAGAAGCAAGAAAAACAAACGATTGTAGCTCCTACATAGATTCATTCTGATTTTAAGACAAGGTACATTTGAGCTTAAGACTACATTTAGATATAGTTTTCTTATCCAATGATTTTTATGAGCAATTTTATGGAAAAATTATGTGAATCACTATTCTAACTTTACAAACATTATATTTTTAATTTTTTGTGGATAAAGTGTTTGTACAGATAACATCAACGCAGTGCAGATTGCACCAATTATTACACCCATTAAATGTGCTTCCACCAAAACTGGACTCCCAATTAAAGTTGCCGTCTGTAAAGAGCCAAAACTGTTTTCCCAAACTATTTTTAGCAAAACCAAAACCAAAACTAAAATTGAAAATTTACGTTCTTTTTTCAATTGTAAACATGCCAAAGCACATGCCACATATAAACCATGCAATACACCAGATAAACCCGCATATGCTTGAACATCAGGGTAAATAAAGTAAAAACAAAAACTAATACAGGGTGCTAATGTCAAAAGCAGAAAAATTAAATAGCGTTTTCTCATCATAGGAAAGATAAAAGGCAGACAGATAAAAGCGAGCATATTCAATAAAAAGTGAATCCACCCAACATGCACCCAATGCCCTGTCCACCATCGCCAAGGTTCAGTAAAAAAACTGAATCGCCAATAAATGAAATATTGTTGAAAAATTTGTAAACAGGCAGAAATAGAGACACAAACTGCCAACATGAGTAATGTTTTTTTAAGCCATTCCGTTTCATGCATCATTCATACTCCCATAATCAAGAAAGAGCCTTTTTATAGCTCTTTCTTGATTCTTCACTTTAAAACTCAATCCCTTTATTTTAAGGTTGTGTTTCTTCAGTTACTGTAGCGGGCACTTCTGCTCCACCTGTATCTGGTGATTCGCCATTATTAACAGAGTCGCCAAACAATTCATCATCACCTGTTGTCGCTTGGTCATCCCAGAAATTACTCATACCATCATCGGCTGCACGTACACCTGTATTTTCAGTCCAATAACGATCAGCAATCCCTTGAACCATTTGCCCTGCCATACCATCAACTAAGCGAAACTCAGGATTAACGGGCTTATCTTCTGCTCGTGATGCTGCATAAGCGCGTAAAGCATCACGAATTTTTGTATCATCACCACTCGCTTGCGCAGCTACAGCATTTAGGGCGTGTGCTAAGCGGACACCTTTTTGCTCACCTATTTCCATAGATTGTTTCAATGTCACGTATGGATCTGGTTTACCATCACTAGCACCTGGCAATAGCGTCCAAATGACAGCACGTGTTGCCATTGGCGCACCCCAGAACTTGGTATTATCCAAACACGTCATCCCGCGTTCAACAATAGCAGCGATATCTTTTGGAACATTTACTGCACCACCTGAGTTAATATCATTGGTCATTGCTTGTAAGCCACTCAGCATACCAAGTAAATAAACGGTCTGATCTATATCCTTATGCATCGTTGGGCAAGAATCTCCCAATTTATACTTATACTTTGCCTGCCAACGCTCTGCAAATAACTGATACCCCGTATACTGACGCTCTGCTGCCAATGCCGCCCAACGTTTCTGTTCAATACGCGCATCTTGAGCTTCAGTCACTTTGCCATCTTTCGAAGCACGCAAATAACGGAGTTCTGCATTTAAGGCATTATTTTCAGCACACAATCCTGCTGCAGAGTACAGTAATACTGCCATCCGCGTTGGATCTGCACCCATATCTTTCGTTGCCATCACGGCAGGTGTTAAAGCGGTGCCTGTATTACAAGCCATATCTGTATCACCACCTGCTAAAATAGGTGGAACAATATGCTTTTCACTAAAACCTAGAGCGACATTTGCACCTGTTTTAACAACATAAGAACAACCTGATAAAATAGACGAGGCAACGATAGCAGTTGCAACAAATTGACCAATTCGATGGACCTTAGACATACTTCCTGTCCTCAATATAATTTTGTTTATTCCTTTTTGATTAAAATATCAGATGCATGCTCTTTATTAAAGAGTAATTACTCTAATTTTAATTCTGTCTAGTGTGTCATTTATAATTGTATTAGAAATTGACCCAATTTTAGTTTAATGCAAATTTCAGGCAAAAAAAAGTAGCATTGCGACGGTTCAGCACATGCTACTTATTAAACGATAAACTCTCAGGAGAGTTTGTTAGTTTTGAGTTTTTGCATTCTCACTTTATTATCGTGAGCTTTCTCAATCTGTTCCCTCAGTATAGTTCCTAATCTTCCTATGGTAATCGCAAGAACAATTGCGATGACTAGAAACCAATAGTTGTGAATTTCATTCATTTTGAAATCCTCGGTTACTGTTGGTAGATTTAATTTACATCGATTTGAAAAAAAACAGCCACATAATTGTCTGACAATTTTATTTTCATCATCGTTTATTCATTTTTGATTAGACAATTTCAAAATAACTTTAAAAAAAATACTTAATTATCTGATTTTTATTATTTTTTTAATAATTATCACTTTTAAAACTGTCAAACAATTAACTTAAATTCACTCTGGTTTTAAGCATTTTCCACGAAATTAATGGCAGTTGGTCTTGCCAAATGATCAATGGTTTTAATTTTTGATTAGAAAAATACAAAATCACATAAAACTGATGATCAAACATACCTGTCACTTGGCTACGCTGAATCTGTGTGGAACTCGATATCTTGAATGACCATTCAGCATGATCGAGCTGTTCTAAATGCTCAACATAAGGCTGACGAAAGTGAATACCCCATACTACACATCCGACCAATAACACAACAATACAAAGTATAGGATGTAATAATTGAAATAATCCAAACATCATTAAAGCAAAAAATACAGACTGAAACACAATCACAATTCGACTGCGTTTCAGATGAAAGGTATGATGCGATGCCACAATCGGTACATCAGCCATGAACGTAGTGCTTCAGTTTATTGATCAACGCGCGCAATTCTGGACGAGATGGTTCTGAAACTTCCATAAACCAATCAAGTAAATCAGGATCTTCTTGATCAACCAATTCTTTAAATAATGCTTTTTCAGCATCATCTGCAAGAAGATAATATTGTTTTACATACGGGTCGAAGTACACATCAATTTCTTTGAGCCCACGACGTGCACGATAAACCACTTTACGTTCTTCAAGTGTAATTTCTTCAGACATGATATTCCCCCCAAATTGAACTGTTTACTCTTCTAGTGTACCCGATTACCTGCATCACACCGTAATAAATTCTTTTGACTGACCAAATTTATCAAATCGATCAAGTAAATGATGATTCATCACATTGTATCTTGATTCAATTTTTCGTATTTTCTAACTGAACAATAATTCTTCCTAGGGAAAATATAACAATGCAATCAGGTGCAATTCGTCCTTTAACTAATATGTTGCCACGTAATTTATTTAATGCCGAACATGAAGCATTTCGTGAAACTGTACGTAAATTTTATGAAAAAGAAGTTGTTCCAAATATTGAAAAGTACGAACAACAACAACATGTAGATCGTGATTTATGGAACAAAGCTGGGGAAATGGGGCTTCTGTGTGCCACAATGCCTGAAGAATACGGTGGTTATGGTGTAGACCGTCTTTACAGTATGATTTTGATTGAAGAGCAAGCCTATGCTATGGATTCTTCGACAGGTTTTTCATTACACTCAGACATTGTTGCCAATTATGTCAACAATTTCGGTAATGAAGAACAAAAGAAAAAATGGTTGCCTAAAATGGCTTCAGGTGAAACTGTTACAGCGATAGCAATGACCGAACCAGGAACAGGTTCAGATTTACAAGCGGTACGAACAACTGCTGTGCTAGATGGCGATGAATATGTCATTAATGGTTCTAAAATTTTTATTACGAATGGCTATTTATGCGACATGGCGATTGTCGTCTGTAAAACAGGCCGTACTGACAAAGGTTCATCAAACTTATCACTAATTATTGTTGAAGCTGATCGTGTAGGTTTTAGCAAAGGTAAACCGCTTAATAAAATAGGCATGAAAGGTCAGGACACTTGTGAGTTATTTTTTGAAGATGTTCGTGTACCAAAGGAAAATTTACTCGGTATGGAAGGCATGGGCTTTATGATGCTCATGAAAGAATTGGCTTGGGAACGTATGCTCGTTGCTATTATCTGCCAAGCAGGTTCAGAAGCTGCTTTTTCTCATACTGTTCAATATACAAAAGATCGTAAAGCCTTTGGTAAGCCAATTAGTGCATTCCAAAATACACGTTTTAAACTTGCTGAAATGCGTACCGAAATTGACTTCTCTCGTGCTTATTTAGACCGTTGTATGGAATTACAACTTGAAGAAAAACTCGGAATTGATGCGGCTGCGGCTGCAAAATATAAAATTTCGGAATTATTCTCAAAAGTCGTCGATGAGTGTTTACAATTACATGGCGGCTATGGCTACATGCTTGAATATCCAATTGCCCGTGCGTATATCGATAACCGTGCAAATCGTATTTATGCAGGAACCAATGAAATTATGAAAGAACTTATTTCACGTTCATTATAAAAATAAAATCATAAAAAAATAAGGAGCATATGCTCCTTATTTTTATCAACTCATTTAAACTTATACAAAGAATCAAAAAAAGGAGCTTACGCTCCTTTTATCATAATGAACAACATCAATCCATCAAGAAACTAATTTAGGCTTTTTTACAGCATCAAGCTCTCTTTTACTGAATTGTAAAACATCATCATTAAAGCTCGCATTTTTTAGTTCTTTACGATCAGCAAGATAATTATTAGTCACTTTCCAAGGCGCATGTTTACCTTGTTTCGGCATCACATCTATCGCACGGGCAACATAACCTGAAGTCAAACTGCCCATCACAGTATCATCTTCCATTTCAGATGCATCACCTTTTGCAATGACTTCATCATAACCATTCTTCTCCATATGATTAAGAAGTCGGCTAATATATTGACCCGCAATATCCACCTTTAATGTCCAAGATGCATTGATATAGCCAATAATCATCGCCATATTTGGTACATCACTAACCATCACCCCCTGATATAACATATGTTTAGAGGTATCCAATGGCTTCCCATCAACACTTCCTTTCACACCACCTAAAATTTGAATTTCAAGACCTGTTGCAGATACAATAATATCTGCATCTAAGTGCTTACCTGATTTAAGCTGAA
Source organism: Acinetobacter sp. TY1 (assembly GCF_048551395.1). Taxonomy (NCBI): domain Bacteria; kingdom Pseudomonadati; phylum Pseudomonadota; class Gammaproteobacteria; order Moraxellales; family Moraxellaceae; genus Acinetobacter; species Acinetobacter sp. TY1. Next base: position 278,861 of record NZ_JBLYZK010000001.1, on the reverse strand, counting down.
TGCCTGTTTCAGTAATTTTTTCAATATGGTCTGTTTCAACAGAAGCTTTACCTGAACGCAAAGTTTTAAATAAATCACCATCTGGAACAACACAAAGGCGCTGCTCCCATGGGTTATAGTTAGGTGTAAAGTGTTTCATATCCACTTTACCTTTTAGCTGCAATTCAATAGATTTCAATAATAATTTACGCAAAATTTTAGGCTGTTTCTCTGCCAATGCATAAATACCACGTTGCATACCGATATTTCGTGCGCGCGTCAGTTTATATGCCACATCTTCAGGCAAAAACTTACGCATCTTGTCATAAACCATATCTACCGATGGAATCGTAGCAATATAAGTTGGAGAGCGCTGTAGCATTGTCACATGACTAGCTCCGCCTTTAGAAAGCGCAGGTACAAGTGTAATGGCTGTGGCACCACTACCAATAATCACTACTTTTTTACCTTGATAATCTAGATTTTTAGGCCAAAATTGCGGATTAACAAATTCACCTTTAAACGACTCTTTTCCAGGAAAATCAGGCTGATAACCACGATCATGATTATAATAACCAGTACAACCAATCAAAAAATTTGCTTGCCACGTTTGAATTTTTTGATTCTCATCTTCAATTTCTACAGTCCATTTTTTGATTGAAGAATCATAATTTGCAGATAACACACGATGCTTAAAGAGAATTTTTTCTTTCAACTTATATTCATCAACAACTTCTGAAACATACCCCTTGATTGATGTTCCATCTGCTAAAACTTTCGCTTCCTGCCAAGGTTTAAAATTAAAACCGAATGTCGACATATCTGAATCTGAGCGAATACCGGGGTAGTTAAAAAGATCCCATGTTCCGCCAACATTTTCACGACGTTCAATAATCGTAAAAGAGCGGTTTGGTGAATTACGCACAAGATGTGTTGCAACACCAATACCAGAAATACCTGCACCAACAATGAGAATATCAATTTGTTTATCCATGTTCTTTTTATAACCTTTTCATGAGTACATTTTTATTAAAGCATAAATCTGACAATACACAATGTCAAGTTTGAGTTTTTATCATTTTTTTTATATCAATACAGGACAAGTCACATATTTTGTCTAACAATCAGGCAATAAAAAAGGTCGGTAAAATACCGACCTTTTTCGAACAACCGACTGTTCTATGGCGTTAAGTAATTAGTTTACTTCACGATCCACAAGCTCTACATAAGCCATCGGCGCAGCATCACCTGCACGGAAACCAGCTTTAAGAACACGTAGATAACCGCCGTTACGTTCTTTGTAACGAGGGCCAAGAACGGTAAATAATTTACCAACAGTTGCTGCTGAACGAGTACGAGCAAACGCTAAACGGCGGTTTGCTACTGTATCGTTTTTAGCTAAAGTGATTAAAGGCTCAGCTACACGACGTAACTCTTTTGCTTTAGGCACAGTTGTTTTAATCAACTCGTGTTCAAACAAAGAATTAGCCATGTTTTGGAACATCGCTTTACGATGACTGCTTGTACGGCCTAATTTCACACCACTATTACGATGACGCATGGTGATAGTCCTACTTAATTAACGGCTACGATAAGCAAAGCGATCATCCATACGGAGGCTAGCCGGAGGCCAGTTCTCTAAACGCATGCCGAGTTGCAAAGCTTTCGATGCCAGAACATCTTTGATTTCAGTAAGCGATTTTTTACCTAAGTTAGGAGTTTTTAACAACTCAACTTCAGTACGCTGTACCAAATCACCGATGTAGTAAATATTTTCTGCTTTCAAACAGTTAGCAGAACGAACAGTTAGCTCTAGATCATCCACTGGACGAAGCAAGATCGGATCAACTTCTTCACGAGGTTCTTGAGCAACAGGAGCTTGATCTTTCTGAAGATCAACAAAAATTGCAATTTGTTGTTGCAAGATTGTTGCCGCTTTGCGGATTGCTTCTTCTGGATCAACTGTACCATTAGTTTCAAGATCAATGATAAGTTTATCAAGGTCAGTACGTTGTTCTACACGAGCATTTTCAACTGTGTAAGACACACGTTTGATCGGGCTATAAGAAGCATCTAACTGTAAACGACCTACAGGGCGAGTTTCGCCTTCAGGGAAGCGTGAGTCAGATGTTTCATAACCACGGCCTTGAGCAACTTTCAGGCGCATTTTTAATGAGCCTGAAGCACTTAAAGTACCAATCAAATGTTCAGGGTTAACCACTTCAACATTATGAGGTAAACGAAGATCGGCAGCAGTTACGTCACCAGCCCCTTGCTTTTCTAATGTTAAATATGCTTCGTTCTGATCGAACAGCTTAATCGACAATCCTTTTAGGTTCAGCAAGAGCTCGACGATGTCCTGCTGCAAGCCTTCTAAAGTACTGTACTCGTGCTCGACACCTTCTATCTCAACTTCAACCACAGCAGCGCCAGGTAAAGAAGACAATAGAATGCGACGTAAAGCATTACCTAAAGTATGGCCAAAACCACGCTCTAAAGGCTCAAGAATCACTTTTGCCGAGGTCCCGCTTGCCGCATCGACCTTGATCGCTTGCGGAGTTAGAAACTCGTTTGCAGTACGCGTCATTATTGCTACCTCAAGGATTATTTAGAATACAATTCTACAATCAAGCTTTCGTTAATTTCAGCAGGTAGATCAGAACGATCTGGTGCAGCTTTAAACGTACCTTCAAGTTTCGAATGATCGATCTCGATCCAAGAAGCCGTACCACGTTGAGTAGCTAATTCAATTGCGTTTTTAATACGTAATTGTTGTTTAGCACCTTCGTGAACTGCAATCACGTCACCCGCTTTAACTTGGATTGAAGCGATGTTAACGCGACGACCATTTAAAGTGATTGAACGGTGAGATACAAGCTGACGAGCTTCTGCACGTGTAGAACCAAAGCCCATACGATAAACTACGTTATCAAGACGGCTTTCAAGCAACTTCAATAAGTTTTCACCTGTTGCGCCTTTAACACGAGCAGCTTCTTTATAGTAGTTACTAAATTGACGCTCTAAAACACCGTACATACGACGTACTTTTTGTTTTTCACGTAATTGTAGTGAGTACTCAGATTGTTTACCACCACGAGCTCCGCCATGTTGGCCAGGAGCTTTAGCAGCTTTTTTAGTTTTGACGTCAAATGGTTTAACGCCAGATTTTAATTGCAGGTCTGTCCCTTCGCGGCGAGAGAGTTTGCATTTTGGACCAATATAACGAGCCATGAATGTTTCTCCTTACACACGACGTTTTTTAGGTGGACGACAACCGTTGTGCGGAATCGGTGTCACATCAGTAATGCTGTTAATTTTATAACCCACTGCACCTAATGCACGAACCGCAGATTCACGACCTGGACCAGGACCTTTTACAAGGACGTCCAAGTTTTTCAAACCGTAATCCAAAGCAGCTTTACCAGCAACTTCAGCAGCTACCTGAGCAGCAAACGGTGTTGATTTACGCGATCCACGGAAGCCTTGTCCACCTGAAGTAGCCCAAGCCAATGCATTACCTTGACGATCAGTAATCGTAACAATGGTGTTATTAAAAGAAGCGTGAATGTGTGCAACACCTTCAGAGACGGTACGAGTGACCTTCTTGCGTGCGCGAGTATCTTTAGCCATCTTTTAGCTTCCAGAAATCTTATTTCTTAATAGGTTTGCGCGGACCTTTACGGGTACGAGCGTTAGTTTTGGTGCGTTGTCCACGAACAGGCAAGCTGCGACGATGACGAAGACCGCGGTAGCAGCCTAAATCCATTAAACGTTTAATGTTCATGGAAATTTCGCGACGTAAATCACCTTCGGTTGGAACCTTAGTAATTTCTGCACGAATCGCATCAAGCTGAGCATCATCTAATTCACGGATTTTAGTCGTAGTAGCAATACCAACAGCAGCTAAAATGTTTTTAGCTGTATGGCGACCAATACCAAAAATATACGTAAGAGAGATAACAGCATGCTTGTTATCCGGAATGTTTACACCGGCAATACGAGCCATTCAAATTCTCCAAAAAGGCAGTAGAGATAATCAACCGCCCTACAAAAATCTTGAAGGGCGGATAATAACCTAATTAGCCTACTGAAATCAACAGGTCTTAATTAAATTAACCTTGACGCTGCTTATGACGAGGTTCAGCGCTACAAATTACGCGAATAACCCCATTACGACGGATAACTTTACAGCTACCACATATTTTTTTTACAGAAGCCTGTACTTTCATGATGAAACCTCTAAGTGCGCTTATCCTTTAGGATGAGCAGTCGTTTTTTTCATTAATGATTGATTATCATATTGATGCGAAGTGAGATGAGCTTGTAGCTGAGCCATGAAGTCCATTACAACAACTACTACAATCAGTAATGATGTTCCACCCAAATGGAATGGAATACCAAATGAACTTTGCAGAATCATTGGCATCAAACATACGACTGTAATATAAATTGCACCAATAAATGTCAATCGATTAAGAATATGATCTAAGTAACGAGCAGTTTGCTCACCTGGGCGAATACCAGGTACGTAAGCTCCGCTGCGTTTCAAGTTTTCTGAAACTTCCTTAGGACTGAAAACCAGCGCCGTATAAAAATAACAGAAAAAGATAATTAACGCACCAAAGAGTACCAGATACAAAGGCTGTCCAGGCGATAAGACCAATGCTAGATCTTGAAGACCGCGTTTAATAAAACCTGCATTTGGATCAGCACTACCTAACCATTGACCTAAACTTGCAGGGAACAGCAATAACGAACTTGCGAAAATTGCTGGAATAACCCCTGCCATATTAATCTTCAATGGCAAGTGTGTCTGTTGTGCAGTGAATACACGACGACCTTGTTGTTTCTGAGCATAATTCACAGCGATACGACGCTGTGCTTTCTCAATAAATACAATTGCAGCCAAAACCGCAACTGAAAGCAAACCAAATACCGCTAATCCAATCAAGCTCGCAGACCCATTACTCACGCTAGTGAATGACTGAGTCACAATGCCTGGTAAACCAGCTACAATACCTGCAAAAATGATCATAGAGATACCATTACCAACACCACGTTCGGTAATCTGCTCTCCTAACCACATTAAGAACATTGTGCCTGCGACTAAAGAAGTCAGTGCTGGAATATAAAATGCCAATCCAGATGTCAAAGTAATCCCTTGACTAATAAGACCAGCACACATTCCCACACCCTGCACAAGTGCAAGTATCAAGGTACCATAGCGCGTATATTGATTAATCTTACGCTTACCCTGTTCGCCTTCTTTCTTTAATGCCTCCAACGAGGGAACAACTGTCGACATTAACTGCACGATAATCGATGCAGAAATATACGGCATAATTCCCAACGCTAGAATGGACATTCGTTCCAATGCCCCGCCCGAAAACATGTTAAATAAGCCAAGGAAGGTTCCTTCATTGTCTTTAAAAAACTGACTCAAAGCGACATTATCAATACCTGGCAGCGGAATATGCGCTCCTAGTCGAAAGACAACCAAAGCACCAATCAAGAACATTAATCGGCGAATAATTTCACGATATTTCACATGAAATGGCTGACCTTTCATCATGTTGACATGACCTGAAGAACTAGGAGACATAGACACTTGCGATTACTCCTCGACTTTACCGCCAGCAGCTTCTAGAGCAGCTTTAGCGCCTTTAGTCAGAGCTACACCCTGTACAGTAAATGCACGAGTGATTTCACCAGAAAGAACAATACGAGCACGCAACATATCTTTACGTACAACGTTTGCAGCTTTTAAAGTTTCAAGTGAAACAATATCACCTTCAACTTTAGTAAGTTCAGACAAGCGTACTTCAGCAGTTTTCAAAGCCAATTGGCTAGTGAAACCGAATTTAGGTAAACGACGATATAACGCAGTTTGACCACCTTCGAAACCTGGACGAGTACCACCGCTCTTACGTGAGTTTTGACCTTTGACACCACGGCCACCAGTCTTACCAACACCAGAACCGATACCACGGCCTAGACGACGGCTATCACGTTTTGCACCTTCAGCAGGTGAAAGTTCATTTAAACGCAGAGTCATGGCTTACTCCTCTACACTAACCATATAGTAGACTTGGTTGATCATACCACGGTTAGAAGGCGTATCTTGCACTTCTACAGTATGACCAATACGACGCAGACCTAAACCTTTAAGGCTAAGCTTGTGATTTTTCAAGCGATGCGCAGAAGATTTAGTCTGGGTAACTTTAATCGTTTTCATGATTGATTACCCTTGAATTTGTTCTACTGAAAGGCCACGTTTAGCAGCAACTTTCTCAGGAGAAGTCATGTCACGCAAACCATTAAAAGTAGCGTTCACAACGTTAGCTGCATTTGTAGAACCGTAGCACTTAGTCAATACATTACGTACGCCAACTGCTTCAAGTACTGCACGTACTGAACCACCAGCAATTACGCCTGTACCTTCAGATGCAGGTTGCATGTAAACACGGCTTGCACCGTGACGTGCATTGATCGGGTGCTGTACAGTACCATCAACAAGATCAACAGTGATCATGTTACGACGCGCAGCTTCAAGTGCTTTAGAAATAGCAGCTGGAACTTCACGTGCTTTACCACGACCAAAACCTACACGACCATTACCATCACCCACAACAGTTAATGCTGTGAAAGAGAAGATACGACCACCCTTAACAACTTTGGCTACACGATCAACGGCAACCAGCTTTTCAACAAGACCTTCGTTTTGTTCAACTTTAGCCATGATTAGAACTCCAAGCCGTTTTCACGAGCAGCATCAGCCAAGGCTTTGATACGACCATGATATTTAAAACCAGAACGGTCAAATGCTACTTTAGTAACACCAGCAGCTTTCGCGCGCTCTGCGATTAAAGCACCTACTTTAGTAGCAGCATCTACATTACCTGTAGAACCACTACGTAAAGATGCATCCAAAGTAGAAGCTTGCGCTAATACTTTGCCACCATCCGCAGAAATAACTTGAGCATAAATGTGACGCGGTGTGCGGTTTACACACAAACGAGTCGCACCCAATGCACGGATGTGCAAGCGTGTGCTTTTCGCACGACGCAAACGGGATTGTTTCTTTTCGTTCATAAGAACCTCGCGCCTTATTTCTTCTTAGCTTCTTTACGAAGTACAACTTCGTCAGAATAACGAACACCTTTACCTTTATACGGCTCTGGTGGACGATATCCACGGATATCTGCAGCTACTTGACCAAGCAAATGTTTGCTTGCTGATTTCAAAATGATTTCAGTTGCAGTAGGAGTTTCAGCAGTTACGCCTTCAGGAAGAGCGTAATCAATCGGGTGCGAAAAACCAAGGTTAAGATGTACAGTTGTACCTTTAACCGCAGCTTTATAACCAACACCGATAAGCTGCAACTTACGTTCGAAGCCTTCGCTAACACCTTTTACAAGGTTATTTAACACAGCGCGAGCAGTACCAGCTTGCATCCAAGAATCTTTCGATTCTGAAATTGGAGCAATTTGAAGTTTACCTTCTTCCTGTTTAAGCTCGACCAGCGCATGCAGGTTGAAAGACAACGTACCTTTGCTGCCTTTCACTTCGACCTGCCGGCCGTTCTGAGTAACTGTTACACCATTCGGTACAGTTACTGGGGCTTTAGCCACACGAGACATGAGGAATCACCTATTAAGATACAAAAGCAATAACTTCACCACCAACGCCTGCAGAACGTGCAGCGCGATCAGTCATGATGCCTTTGCTTGTAGAAACAATTGCAATACCTAAACCTTGCTTAACGCTAGGAAGGTTATCTTTACCGCGATACTGACGTAGACCTGGACGGCTTACGCGTTTCACAGTTTCAATAACTGGTTTGCCTTCATAGTATTTTAACGTAATTGTTAAAGTTGCTTTACCTTCAGCATCAGCAACTTCTACGTTAGAAATATAACCTTCTTGTTGAAGTACGCTAGCAATAGCAACTTTCAACTTAGAATTAGGCATAGAAACAGTTTGTTTTTTAGCCATTTGTGCGTTACGAACACGTGTTAGCATGTCGGCAACGGTATCTTGCATACTCATTTATAGTGCTCCTTACCAGCTTGCCTTAACAACGCCCGGTACATCACCTTGCATAACTGTTTCACGCAATTTGTTACGGCTTAAGCCAAACTTACGGAAATAGCCATGTGGACGACCAGTTAAACCACAACGGTTACGTAGACGTACTGGAGATGCATTACGTGGTAATGCTTGAAATTTCATCATCGCTTCAAAACGTTCTTCATCTGTAGCATTTACGTTTGCAATAATTGCTTTTAATTCAGCACGTTTTGCAGCGTATTTAGCAACAGTAGCTTCGCGTTTCAACTCGCGATTAATCATACCTTTCTTAGCCATATCGACCTCTTATTTGAACGGGAAGCCGAATGCACGCAATAGCGCACGGCCTTCGTCATCGGTGCGAGCAGTCGTAGTAACGGTAATATCCATACCACGAATACGATCAATCTTATCAAAATCGATTTCAGGGAACATAATCTGTTCCTTAAGACCCATTGAATAGTTACCACGACCATCGAATGATTTCGCAGAAAAACCGCGGAAGTCACGAATACGAGGAATCGCAATAGAGATCAAACGGTCTAAGAATTCGTACATACGTTCGCCGCGTAAAGTTACTTTACAACCAATCGGCCAACCATCACGGATTTTAAAACCTGCGATTGATTTACGAGCTAATGTAAGAACTGGTTTTTGACCAGCAATAGCTTGCATATCAGATAAAGCACCATCAAGGAGTTTTTTGTCAGCTGCTGCTGCGCCAACACCCATGTTGATCGTGATTTTAGTAATGCGAGGAATTTCCATCACATTCTTAACACCTAAAGTCTCTAATAATTGAGCTTTAAGTTCGTCGTTATAACGTGTTTTAAGTCTGGCCATAGCCTATTTCAACCTATTACTTCGCCGCCGCCACTGATTCACCATTTGATTTATAAACACGAGTTTTCGCGCCTTCAATCACTTGGTAACCAACACGGTCAGCCTTTTGGGTTGTAGCATTAAAAATTGCTACGTTTGAAATATGAAGCGAAGCTTCTTGTGTAACTACAGCGCCTTCAGCACCTGTTGCACGATTCGGCTTTTGATGCTTCTTAACCAAGTTAAGGCCTTCAACCATAACGCGGTCATTTGAAACAGACAAAACAGTACCTTGTTTGCCTTTTTCTTTACCTGCGATCACAATTACTTGATCGCCTTTTCTAATCTTAGCCATGATTGCCTCTATTATAGAACTTCAGGAGCCAATGAAATGATTTTCATGAACTGTTCAGTACGAAGTTCACGAGTCACTGGTCCGAAAATACGAGTGGCAATCGGAGCCTTGTTGTTGTTCAAAATAACTGCAGCATTATCATCAAAACGGATCACAGAACCATCTGGACGACGAATACCGAATTTAGTACGAACTACAACTGCATTCATCACGTCACCTTTTTTAACACGGCCACGTGGAATTGCTTCTTTTACAGTAACTTTAATAATGTCGCCAACAGAAGCATAACGACGATGTGAACCACCTAGTACTTTAATACATTGTACGCGGCGAGCACCACTGTTGTCTGCTACGTCTAGCATACTTTCGGTTTGAATCATTGCCCTACTCCAAAACCGAGTCGCATCACCGGTCGCAATTTCGAAAGGCTCAAAGAGTACTCGAAATTGACCAATGATGCAACCAGAACGTTAATTACTCAGCAGCAGCTTCAATCACTTCAACTAAAGTCCAAGACTTAGTTTTAGACATTGGGCGGCTTTCTTTGATAGTTACAACATCACCAGTTTTAGCTGTGTTGTTCTCATCATGAGCGTGTAATTTAGTTGAACGGCGAATTGATTTGCCATACAACGGGTGTTGAACGCGGCGTTCAATAAGTACAACGATAGATTTTTCCATCTTGTCGCTTACTACTTTGCCTGTTAACGTGCGAACTGTTTGCTCACTCATTGTCCGTTCCCCTGTTTTTCGGTAAGGAGTGTCTTGATGCGTGCAATAGTTTTACGAGTAACCGCAACTTCATGCGATTTACCCAATTGACCAGTTGCTTTCGCCATGCGAAGACGGAATTGGTTAAGCTGTTGCTCATCAAGCAAAGCTGTCAATTCTTCTACCGATTTTTCACGTAGATCTTTAGTTTTCATTACATCACCGTCTTAGTAACGATAGTGGTTTTGAAAGGAAGTTTAGCTGCAGCAAGCTTAAATGCTTCTGTAGCCAATTCATCACTAACACCATCCATTTCGTACAAGATCTTACCTGGTTTGATTTGGCAAACCCAGTATTCCACAGAACCTTTACCTTTACCCATACGAACTTCTAATGGTTTTTCAGTAATTGGTTTATCAGGGAAAACACGGATAAAGATCTTACCACCACGTTTTACACGACGGCTAATTGTACGACGCGCTGCTTCAATTTGACGCGCAGTCATTTGACCACGTTCAACTGATTTAAGAGCAATAGTACCAAAAGAAATAGTGCTACCGCGATGCGCTAGACCAGTGTTACGGCCTTTTTGTACCTTACGAAATTTAGTACGTTTAGGTTGCAACATGGATTATTCTCCTTTTTCAGCAGAACGATCATTGCGACGACCACGACGCTCCTGACCTTCACCACGACCACGACCGCGTTTAGCTGGACGATCTTCTGCAGGAGCAGGGTTCATGACTTGTTTCATGCCACCTAAAATCTCACCACGGAAAATCCAAACTTTAACACCAATCGTACCGTAAGTTGTTTCAGCGCGCATAGTAGCATAGTCGATGTCAGCACGAAGTGTATGCAAAGGTACACGACCCTCACGATACCACTCAGTACGAGCAATCTCAGCACCGCCTAGACGACCTGAAACTTCAACTTTGATACCTTTAGCACCAGCACGCATAGAATTCTGAACCGCACGCTTCATAGCACGACGGAACATTACACGCTTTTCTAATTGAGAAGCAATTGCTTCAGCAACTAAACGAGCATCTAGGTCTGGACGGTCGATTTCATTGATGCTTACTTGCGCAGGAATACCCATAATTTGAGTAAGTTCACGCTGTAATTTCTCAATATCTTCGCCTTTTTTACCGATAACGATACCAGGACGAGCTGTGCTAATAGTTACTTTAGCAGCGCCAGTAGGACGTTCGATAAGAATATTGCTGATCATCGCGCTTTTAAGTTTTTTAGTTAAAAACTCACGAACTTGAAGATCTTTAAGCAAATATTCAGCGTATTGTTTCGGACTCGCATACCAGTTGGCGTTATGACGTTTTACAACACCAAGGCGGATACCGATTGGATGAACCTTCTGACCCATATCAAACCCCTACCTTAACGGTAATGTGACAAGTACGCTTAGTAATACGATCTGCACGGCCTTTAGCACGTGGCATAATACGCTTAAGGCTAGTGCCTTCATCAACGTAAATCGTAGAAACTTTAAGGTCGTCTACATCTAAACTGTTATTATGTTCAGCGTTTGCAATCGCAGATTCCAATGCTTTTTTAACTAAAACTGCAGCTTTTTTGTTGCTGAAGTTCAAGATGTTAAGCGCGTGAGCAACTGATTTGCCACGGATTAAATCTGCAACCAAACGAGTTTTTTGTGCCGAGATAGCGGCACCGCGTAATTTAGCAGTAACTTCCATCATAGCACCTTAACGTTTAGATTTCTTGTCAACACCGTGACCACGATAGGTACGAGTTGGCGCGAATTCACCGAGTTTATGACCAACCATGTGTTCAGATACAATCACTGGAACATGGTTACGGCCATTATGGACAGAAATTGTTAAACCAACAAAATCCGGGAGGATCATCGAGCGACGCGACCAAGTTTTGATCGGCTTACGGTTATTAGCCGCGATAGCCGCTTCAACCTTAGCGAACAAGTGCGCATCGACGAATGGGCCTTTTTTCAGAGAACGAGGCATTGTCAGATTCCTTTACTTGTTACTTAACGCGACGGTCGCGAATGATCATCTTAGTCGTACGCTTATTGGTACGTGTCTTGTACCCTTTAGCTTTTTGACCCCATGGGCTTACAGGTTGAATACCTTTGTTACGCCCTTCACCACCACCATGTGGATGGTCTACTGGGTTCATCGCCATACCACGAACGGTAGGACGAACGCCACGCCAGCGAGATGCACCTGCTTTACCAAGTGAACGAAGGTTGCTTTCTGAGTTAGATACTTCACCTAACACAGCGCGACATTCAACGTGTACTTTACGCATTTCGCCAGAACGTAGACGAATAATTGCGTAAGAACCGTCACGACCCAACAACTGAGCAGAAGTACCAGCAGAACGTACTAACTGTGCGCCCTTACCAATTTTAAGCTCGATGTTATGAAGTGTAGAACCGATTGGCATATTACGAAGTGGTAAGCAGTTACCTGGACGAATTGGAGCATCGTTACCAGACTGAACTTTATCACCAGCGCGCAAACCTTTAGCAGCGATGATATAACGACGCTCACCGTCAGCATAAAGCACAAGTGCAATATGTGATGTACGGTTAGGATCGTATTCAATACGCTCTACAGTTGCAGGAATGCCATCTTTATTACGTTTAAAGTCAACAAGACGGTAGTGCTGTTTATGACCACCACCTACGTGACGAGTCGTAATGTGACCGTTGTTATTACGACCACCAGTACGTTTTTTAGCTTCAACCAACGGTGCATGCGGTGCGCCTTTGTGAAGGTGGTCATGAACCACTTTCTCTACAAAGCGACGTCCCGGAGACGTTGGCTTACATTTTTGAATCGGCATAATCTTCGTCCTTATTCCGCTGCGGTTTCAGCGGTATCGCCCAAGTCAGCCATTTCAACATCTTGGCCAGCTTTCAGGGTGACGTATGCTTTTTTAACATCAGAACGACGTCCTAATGTTTTACCAAAGCGTTTTGTTTTCCCTTTAGTGATCGTCGTGTTAACTTTAACAACTTCGACACCAAATAGTTGCTCAACAGCTTTTTTGATTTCAAGTTTGTTTGCGTTAATAGCAACTTTAAAAACTTGAACACCAGCAGTTTCGCCTAAAACTTGTGCTTTTTCTGAGAATACAGGTCCTTGAAGGACTTGATAGATACGTTCGTTGTTCATCCGAGTTCTACCTCAATTTTCTTAGCAGCAGCTACAGACATAACAACTTTGTCGAACGCGATCAAACCAACAGGATCGATCCCAGCAGCATCAACCACATCAACATGTGGAATGTTACGTGCAGCTAAATATAGATTTTCATCTACAGCTTCAGTAACGATTAATGCGCGAGTAGCGTTCAAGTCGTTAAGCTTTGCAAGCAATTCTTTAGTTTTAGGAGCTTCAACAGAGAACTCTTCAACCAAAATAAGACGATCCTGACGAACTAGTTCAGCAAGGATACATTGCATTGCACCGCGGTACATTTTACGGTTAACTTTTTGAGACCAATCTTGTGGACGAGCAGCAAAAGTCTTACCACCACCAACCCAAATTGGGCTACGAATAGAACCAGCACGCGCACGGCCTGTACCTTTTTGACGGAAAGGTTTTTTACCACCGCCAGATACTTCACCACGTGATTTTTGAGCTTTAGAACCTTGACGGCCACCAGCTAAATATGCTGTTACTACTTGGTGAACAAGTGCTTCGTTAAAGTCACGACCAAACGCAACTTCAGACAACTCAACAGCTGAACCGGAAACAGTATTTAAATTCACAATATTTCCCCTCAGGCCTTGATCGTAGGACGAACGATAACGTCGCCACCGGTAGCACCAGGAACCGCACCTTTAACAACTAGAACTGAACGTTCTGTGTCGATAGAAACGATTTCAAGACCCTGTGTAGTTACGCGTTCAGCACCTAAATGGCCAGCCATTTTTTTGCCTTTGAATACGCGACCAGGTGTCTGGTTTTGACCAGTAGAACCTAAAACACGGTGAGAAAGTGAGTTACCGTGAGTTGCATCTTGCGTACGGAAGTTCCAACGCTTAACACCACCTTGGAAACCTTTACCTTTAGATTGACCAGTTACGTCAACAATTTGACCCACTGTGAACAATTCAACGGTAAGAGAACCACCAACTTCACGACCTTCAAGATCAGCTTCTGTAGCGCGGAATTCTTGAACTAGACGACCAGCAGCAACACCAGCTTTCGCAAAGTGACCTTTCTGAGCGTTAGTTACGCGAGATTCGCGACGTTCACCAGTAGTGATTTGAATCGCTTGATAACCATCAGTTTCAAGCGTTTTGATTTGAGTGATACGGTTAGGATCAACCTCAATCACTGTTACAGGTACAGAAACACCAGCATCTGTAAAGATACGTGTCATACCGCACTTGCGACCGACTAAACCAATAGCCATGTGCATAAACCTCTAAAAAAGCGGCCTAATTAACTTAGAGCGTTAATTAACCCGAAAGCCTTAACCCAATGCGATCTGAACATCAACACCAGCTGCAAGATCCAACTTCATCAACGCATCTACAGTTTTGTCTGTAGGTTGAACGATGTCGATCAAACGCTTGTATGTGCGGATTTCATATTGGTCACGCGCATCTTTGTTTACATGCGGTGATGTCAAAACGTTAAAACGTTCGATACGTGTAGGCATAGGGATTGGACCACACACCTGTGCACCTGTACGTTTTGCTGTTTCTACGATCTCTTGAGAAGATTGATCAATTAAACGGTGATCAAAAGACTTAAGACGGATACGAATTCTCTGGTTAGACATACCAGTTAACTCCAAGCCAAATATATAAAGAATCACTCCTGACGCATCTCACCCCACTAAAAAAGGATAAGTGTCAAGAGCAGTGAAAATCACTATGGTCATGATCGATGCCATGACTGTAACGATATCTGAACGACGTTATTTGCCATTCAGCCCATCATATTGAAGGGTCACTTATTATAGCGACTGTTTAACACTTAAGCAAACGCTATTGCCATTTTTTCCCATATTTTAGTGAATTAATTGTAAGCTATCACTTTTCTGTATAGTCATTGCCTTTAAGGCTGTAGCACATATTCAATTGCACGATTCAATAATTGATGCCCTGGAATAAATGCAGTTTTATCTGACCGCTCCAGATCTCTTAACGACTGCTGATTTTTCCCATAAAAAACATTTTGTTCTTCTTCATGTGCAACAAAAAGCTTTAAAGCTTGTGGTGTAATTTCAGGATGAAATTGAAAACCAAGTACATTGTTCCCAATTTGATACACTTGGTTATGACACACACTATTTTCCGCCAACCGAATTGCACCCTTTGGAAGGTCAAACGTTTCGCTATGCCACTGCATTACATCAACATGCTCAGGCAACTGAAAGTCACCTTCTTTACAATACAGGCTTTTAAAAACTCTAGTCCAACCAATCTCTTGAGTGTGGTGTCTGTGTACATTTGCACCCAATGCACTTGCAATGAGTTGCCCCCCCAAACATAAGCCTATAGCAGGTTTTGATGATGCTAAGTACCGTCTAAGCCAACGCTTTTCTATGCGTAACCATGGGTAATTAGCTTCATCATTCACACTCATTTCCCCTCCCATAATCATTAATAAATCAACATCTTCTATGTTGGGTAATGCTTCAATTTCCAGCTTAAAATCTTTAGGTAATGCAAAAAATTCGGTTGCACTAATTTCAGCTCCTTGTTGTTTTAGATATTCATAGCAACTGCCAAAACCCTCACCTGCAATATGTTGAAAATAATGTACTTTTAACTTTTTCATCATGTTAGACCCTATTCTTGTTATTTCATTTGAGATTAAAAATATTCATTGTTCTAATGCATAGTGCAAAAACGAAGCCAATATTTTGAATGGTGATAAATTTTCACAATTTAATTCTTTGCTCCGTGAATTTAATGTGCTTTTCTTTCATAAATATTTGTTTTCTAAAATTTAGAGTTTTCTGTGAAATATAATCATCAAACGGCTTTAATTCATTCACCTCGCAAAGCACCTCAATATATTGCGACAGTTCAACCGCCTTTATTTCGTGCATCGACTATTATTTTTAAAAATACCGATGCACTGTTTAATCGCCATTGGACGGATGCTTATGACTATAGTTATGGTACACATGGCACACCCACTACTTTTACTTTAGGCGATCATATTGCTCAAATAGAAGGCGGAAAATATTGCCTGCTTGCACCAAGTGGTTTGTCTGCCATCAACCTCGTCAATTCTTGCTTTTTAGCGCATGGTGATGAAGTGTGGGTCTCAGATAACATTTATGGCCCCAATATGGAGCATTTGCGCAATCTTGAAATGCGCTATGGTATTACCGTCGAAGTCTATAACCCGATAGATATTGAATCATTTCAACCCACAGAAAAGGCGAAATTAATTTGGTTAGAAGCGGCTGGCTCAGTGACTTTAGAGTTTCCCGATTTAATCAATTTGGTTCAAAAAGCCAAAGTGCACAATATTCTGACTGCTCTCGATAATACTTGGGGGGCAGGACTTGCCTTTAATGCTTTCGACTTTTCAAGCGAACATTTAAGTGTAGATGTAACCGTGCATGCACTGACTAAATATCCAAGTGGTGGTGGTGATATTTTGATGGGTTCAGTGGTGACACGGGATGAAAAATTGCATCATCAATTATTCCGTATGCACGCCATTCAAGGCATCGCGATTTCAGGTGATGATGCAGCACAAGTTCAGCGTAGTCTTTCATCAATGCAACTACGTTATGAGCATCAATCTGCTTCAGCGATTACGCTGTTAGAATGGCTTAAAACTCAACCTGAGTTTGCACAAGTCCTCCACCCTGCCGATACAGACAATATTAGTCATCGTTTTTGGAAAGACACTTGCCAAACAGCGCAAAGTGCAGGGTTAGTCAGTGTTATTTTTAAACCTGAATATGATATGAGCGCCATTCGTTCATTTTGTGATAATTTATCATTATTCAAACTTGGTTTTAGCTGGGGTGGTCCAGTCAGCTTAGTGATGCTTTATAACCTCAAAGATATGCGTCATTTGGATACTCCACATTTAAAACAAGGTTTATTGGTGCGTTTTTGTATTGGTCTTGAACATCCACAAGACTTAATTCAAGATATCACCACAGCACTACATCATATGAAAACAAAATAAGCAGCGACATCAACGGAATAATCACAATAGGAACCGTACATGAGCACACCAATCGTTATTGCAAAAAAAACGTCAGATACTACACAAGATATTGTTTTACATTCACAGTTTGCTAACCGCCACGGTTTGATCGCAGGAGCAACAGGAACTGGAAAAACCGTAACATTAAAGGTACTTGCCGAAAGTTTTTCTCGTATAGGTGTGCCTGTATTTTTGGCAGATGCTAAAGGTGATGTTTCAAGTATTGCCAAAGCAGGCAGTAGCAATGCTAAGTTTGATGAGCGTATTAAAAGTTTAGGTATAAATGCTGTCCCATTCGCAGCATCTCCAACCATTTTTTGGGATTTATTTGGTGAACAAGGGCATCCTATCCGAACCACTATTTCTGAAATTGGCCCTTTGCTTTTAGCACAAATGCTCAATCTAAATGAAACACAAGAAGGTGTACTTTCTGCGGTGTTTCGTATTGCAGATGACCAAGGTTTACTACTAATTGATTTTAAAGATTTAAAATCAATGCTGACTCATGTCAGTGAACATGCAGCCGAATTAAAAGCTGAATATGGTAATTTATCTCCTGCGAGCTTAGGTGCAATTCAACGTAATTTGCTCGCATTGGGTGATCAAGGTGCAGATCGCTTTTTTGGTGAACCTAGCCTCGATATTATGGATTTTATTCAAACCGATCCTAATGGTCATGGTTACATTAACTTATTGGCTGCCGACAAGCTCATGAATACCCCGAAACTCTATGCAACATTTTTATTATGGATGCTGTCTGAGTTATTTGAAAAATTACCTGAAGTCGGTGATATGGATAAACCTAAATTGGTATTCTTCTTCGATGAAGCCCATTTACTGTTTGACAATGCAAGTCCTGCGTTACAAGAGAAAATTCAACAAGTTGTACGCCTCATTCGTTCTAAAGGCGTAGGTATTTATTTTGTTACACAAAGCCCTTTAGACATTCCTGAGAATGTTCTTGGACAATTAGGTAACCGTGTGCAACATGCTCTCCGTGCTTTTACTCCAAAAGATCAAAAAGCCGTAAAAACAGCTGCGGATACGTTTCGTGCCAACCCAACCTTCAAAGTCGATGAAGCCATTACTGAACTTGCAGTAGGTGAAGCCCTTATTAGCTGTCTAGATGAGCAAGGGACACCGCAAATTGTAGAGCGCGGCATGGTTATGCCTCCCTACTCTGCATTTAATCCCATTACCCTAGATGAGCGTAAAGCACTCATGGCTCAAAGTATTGTTGCTGGTGTTTACGATCAAATTGTTGATCGTGATAGCGCTTTTGAAATGTTACAACGTAAAGTCAGTGAAAATGAGCAACAGCTTGTTGCATTGCAAGTCGCAACTGAACAAGCCAAACAACTTGAGCAAATGCAAAAAGAACAAGCCAAGTTTCAAGCCAATATGGAAAAACAACAAAATAAAGATCAAGAACGCCTAGAAAAACTTCAAGCTAAAGAGGAAGAGAAAGCCGCTGCAGCACGCGCAAAAATAACACAAGATGTACTTGGTACTTTTGCAAAAAGTGCAGCACGTAGCTTAGGTGGTAGTACTGGGCAAAAACTAGTTCGTGGTCTATTAGGTTCATTATTTGGTGGGCGCTGACCTTTTTTTATTTCACCAATAAACACTTCATTTTAAAAAGCTTAAATTAAGGATAAACATTATCCTTAATTTTTTTATGCCTTTTTTACAACAAAGTTATTGTACATTTAAATATAAAGATGTATTTTAAATACATCTTTTAAATAGCCAGACAACAAGAGGTCCAGCAAATGACTCCTGAACATATTGAACTTGTAAAATCAACTGTTCCTGTATTACGTGAAAATGGTGTTGCTTTAACAAGCTACTTTTACAACCGCATGTTAAACAACCATCCTGAGTTAAAAAATATCTTTAACTTAGATAGCCAAAATTCTGGTCGCCAACCAAGAGCTTTAGCTGCTGCGGTTTTGGCGTATGCGGAACATATCGAAAATCCATCTGTTTTAGCCAAAGCAATTGAACACATCACCACAAAACATGTCAGCTTAGATATTCAACCTGATCAATACGCGATTGTGGGTGAGAACCTTTTAAACTCAATCAGTGAAGTTCTCAATGTACCGATGGATTCTGAACTGATTGCCGCATGGAAAGTTGCATATTTACAATTGGCAGATATTTTAATTGGTGTTGAAAAACAAAAATATGAACGCTTAGCGACACAAAATGGTGGATGGGCAGGATGGCGCGACTTCACTATTAGTGACATTACAGCGACTGAACATGGGAAGCGCTTTACGGTTAAAGCAAGTGATGGTTTAACTATTATAACCGCACCTGCTGGTCAATTTATTTCGGTAAAAGTTAAAGTACCTGGACAAGAACTACAGCAACCCCATCAATTCATCTTACTTTCAGGTGATGAACAACAGTACCAATTTGAAGTAAAAACAACCGACAATCCAACCGAGTACTCAGTTTCAGATATTTTACTGAATCAATATAAAGTCGGCGATCAAGTTCAACTCACCGCTCCACAGGCAAAATAAGACTTTTCTATCTGCATTTAAATAGCCATAAATCGTAAATTTCAACTGAAAGCTCCCGAAAAGGGAGCTTTCAGGCTAAAATAATACAAACTACCAAGTCGCATCGATAAGATCACGCCAAAATGCAACTCAATAAATTCACTGATTATGCTTTACGCATACTCATGTATATTTCACGCTCTAGAGATACGCCTTATACCATTGCAGAAATTGCAGCAGATTTGCACGTCTCTCAAAATCATTTGACAAAAATTGTGCATTTTATGGCAAAGCAACATTGGATTATTACCACACGAGGTAAAGGCGGCGGCATTCAACTCAATCCAACAACTTTAAATGCCCAACTTGGCAATGTTGTTCAAGTCCTACAAGGCTATGCGCCTATTGTAGAATGCAATAATCCACCTTGTGTTTTTCGTACAAACTGTGGTTTAAAAGGTATTCTTGATCATGCCATACAACAGTTTTATCTTAGCTTAAACCAATACACCCTATCTGATGTTCTCAATACATCACCTCAAGGCTCAACAAATCAAGCTCCTTTGATTTCACTGCTTAATCTGTAACATTTTTCATCATGATAAATCGGCTTGTTGATCTGCAAAATTCGCCTGAATCACCGACTTCCTTTATAATGCATCTTATTCCGTTATTTTCGAAGTTGGATTATGCATCGCCACAGTGGTAAATCAAGAAACGCTAAAATTGCTCAAGCACCTAAGCAAAAAATTAGTTATGAACGCAAAGTGGACTCTGTGGTTGAAGAGTATGCAAATTCGTCTTTAAACTGGTTACGCAGAGCTGAGTTTCTGATGAGTGCACCAAAACTGAATTTATGCGTAGAAGATACGGGATATGAAGTTGCTTTTGCAGGTCGCTCAAATGCAGGTAAGTCAAGTGCAATCAATGCATTGACTAATCAAAAACAACTAGCACGAGCATCAAAGCGTCCTGGTCGTACCCAAATGATTAACTTTTTCAGCTTGGGGAATCCTGATCAACGTCTTGTCGATTTACCTGGCTATGGCTATGCTGCCGTACCTGAATCGATGAAAATTGTTTGGCAAAAAGAACTTGAAAACTACCTGATTCATCGTCAAAGTTTACAAGGTTTAGTGTTATTGATGGATATTCGCCATCCTCTACAACACTTCGATGTCATGATGTTAGAGTGGGCGTATTCTCGTCAACTTTTTGTTCATGTTCTATTGACTAAATCAGATAAATTGAACCGTGGCCCAGCTAGTCAAGTGCTCATTGATGTACAACAACAACTGCGTAAAATGAAGCTCAATTTCTCCATTCAGTTGTTCTCATCAATGAATAAACAAGGACTTGAAGAACTTGCAAGTGTTATGGCAGGACGTTTAAATTACACATTGGAACAAAATACAGTGTTTGATTTAGATGCTATTCCTGAAGCTTCGGAAGATGATCTTTTAGATGATGAACAAGATATGGATCAAGATGATGATTTAGGCGATGAACAGCCAAATTTAAACTAAAACCTTCTTTTTTATAGATTGTCCAACAAAAATCATCACCAATTGATATTTGATTGTCCCAAATTGCTAAATACAATTTGGGACTTTTTTTTATACTCAGTACATGTAAGCATTGTTGATGATTACAACAAATAAAATCATAAACAATTAGAATCAGGGACTCTGCTATGAAATTACTCTCACGCATCAAAAACAGTAAAATTGGTTCTTCCATCCAATACTCAATCAAACCGCGTAAAGTCAAATTTGAATGGAAAGATACACCGATTGATTGGATTCCAAATCAACCTTTCATTAGCTATTTTATTAATGAAATTAATATGATTTTACCTGCTGGTGAATTTTGGTTTTGTCGTTTATACAACAAAGTTTTACCACAAATTACCGATGAAAAACTGAAAGAAGATGTTCGTGCATTCATCCGCCAAGAAGCTATGCATGCTCAAGCACACAACTCAGCAAATAAAGAATATCTCACTATTCGCAACATTGATGTTGATCGTAATCTAAAATTGATGGATTTGTTATTTACTAAAGTTCTAGCTGACAAACCCCTCACCTTTATTCCCGTACCTGGCCCACTTGAGCATCAATGGGATTTATTCCGATTAGGCATTATTGCCACTGTAGAGCACATGACTTGTGTACTCGGAAAATACGTTCTGTACAACAAAAAGTGGGAAGAGCTCGGTGCAGATGCCAATATGCTTGATTTGGTCAAATGGCACGGTGCAGAAGAAATTGAACATCGTACTGTTGCATTTGACCTTTATCGCCATTTGGGTGGTGGTTATATTTCTCGTTACTATCAGAGCTTACTTGTAATTGCTGCTGTTATAGGGCTATGGGTTGATGGTGCAGCACATATTATGAGACAAGACCCACGTTTCGCAGACAAAAAACCTGCGCTTTATAAACCATGGATTTGGCGTGAATGGGTTCGTATTGCGCAAACAGATAACCGTCTTATGCCACATCCGCTTTGGTTGGTTTCACAGCAACTTGGTTATTTGATGCCTTGGTATGATCCAGTACATGAAGCAAAAACTGAAGATGCAATTGCCTATTTAGATAAATCACCTGCTGCAAAACGTGCATTACTGAAAGTTGCATAATACAAATTACTAAAAAATTTAAAATAAAAAACCTGCTTTAGCAGGTTTTTTATTTTCTCTAAATACTTCTAAATTAATTATTTATGACATTTCTCGTATGGCGATCAACCACCACACTAATCATCATATCACCTTGAACATTGACTACGGTACGTACAGTATCAAGTAAACGATCTATAGGAAGTAGAATTGCAATTGCTTCGGCAGGTAATCCAACAGACTGTAAAACCATAATCATCGTCACCATGCCTGCACTTGGAATCCCTGGTGCACCAAGCGATGCAATCATTGCCGTCAAACAAACAATCAATTGTTGTCCTATACTTAAATCTAGTCCCATCAAGTTTGCAATAAACAAAGCAGCAGCAGCTTCATAGAGTGCCGTGCCATCCATGTTTAATTGTGTACCAAGCGGGATCACAAAACCTGCAACTTGCGGACGAACGCCTAAATTTTCTTGTGCACATTTCATCGACAATGGCATGGTTGCAGAACTCGAGCTTGTTGCAAATGCAGTGATCAGTGCTGTGCGTGTTCCCTTAAAAAAGGTGATCGGACTCATCTTGCCAAAAATCCACAGCAGTAATGGCAGCACAACTGCTCCATGAAAAATAGTTGTACCCGTTACAACAGCAGCAAACTCCGCTAAACGACTCAATATTGAAATATCTTCTGTCGATACCAATTTTGCAAGGAGCGCAAAAATACCAATGGGCGCAAGTTTCATGACCCAACCAACTAGCATCATCATCACTTCAAAAAATTGCGTGCTAAGCTTTTTGATTGAATTAAATCGTTCACCGCCTTTCACCAAAGCCACACCAAGCATCAATGCGAAAACGACAACAGCAAGCACATTACCATCCGAAAATGCCTTGAACGGATTAATTAAGGTATTTTGAATAAAGTTGGTAAAGAATGCAGATGGCGTCAGTGTATCTGGTGTTTGATGTTCATTCATTGCATCCTGAAACATAGCAATATCAACGCCCTGTCCGACACCAAATAAATGCGCTGCACCAATACCGAGTATCAATGCCAATGTCGTGGTCGTCACACAGCAGAGCAATGTAATTTTCCATGTCCGACTCAACTGCCCGCCCGACTGTAAATTAGATACCCCAACCACAATGGAGCTAAAAATAAGTGGAACCAAAAGCATTTTTAACAGACCAATAAAAATGCTACTCAAAATACTCAAACCATAAATACTATGGTCAAAAAAAGCGGTCTGAGGAAATTGATTGAGTAAAAATCCAAATGCGACGCCCAATATGGCTGCAATCAGAATCTGAGTATTCAGGTTCATCGTCATTATGCTTTCTTATAAATTCAAATTGAAATATGCCATTGAAACATTGAATAATCGAGAATTTTTTTGTGAAAAGCACATAACCAACTCTTCTACTGAACAATAAAAAGCCCTGAATTATTCAAGGCTTTTATCATGTTACATGTCTTTTATAGCTATTTTAAATCATATTATTGCGTTTCAATTTCACGTAAACGCATTAAGCCTTCTTGTGTTGTACTACAAACCAACTGACCATTTTGCCACATACGCCCAAAGTTCAAACCGCGTGAATTGGCACTCACCGTTGCATCCATGTCATACAGCATCCATTCATCGGCACGGACAGGTCTATGGAAATAGATGGCATGATCAATGCTCGCACATTGCAAACTTGGCGATAAATAATTCACGCCATGTGGGCGTAAAGCCGTCATCATTAAAGTGTAGTCTGAATAGAAAGCAACAATTGCTTGATGCAAGGAAATATCATCAACAACATCAGTAGGCAAATCTTGATGCGTCCGTAAATAATGTGCATACGACGGTGCTTCAGGCTGTGGCTGAAATGGATTACTTGCATTTACCTGACGAATTTCAACCTGACGTGGACGCATAAATGCGGTACGAATATTTTCAGGAACGAAGCTCACCAAATTTTCTTTGAGCTCTTGTTCAGGCTTTAATGTTTCAGGCGCAGGATATTCTGGCTGCTCAATTTGATACTCCAAGCCCTCTTCATAATTTGCAAAAGACACCATTGCTGTGAAAATGATACGACCGTGCTGAATAGCTTTCACTTGGCGACTTAAGAAACTTTTCCCATCACGCAAATTTTCAACTTCATAAATAATGGGTGCGTTAATATCTCCCCCATATAAGAAGTAAGCATGTAATGAATTTACAGGACGATCTGCTGTATAAGAAGCCGCACGTAAAGCCTGCCCAAGGACTTGTCCACCAAATACACGCTTGCCTACAAGGTTACGGCTTTGTCCACGAAAAATATTCGCTTCAAGCCTTTCTAAGCTTAGTAGTTCAACCAATTCTTGGGTTAGATTATTCATATACAATCCGCACGATAAGAGATAAGACTCTAAAATAGATTCCGTATTTTCTGTATTTGGCTGCTATTTTTAATCAAAAATAGTGACTCAACACAGATGATTTTTTATTTTGCCACAACTCCCTAGCAAAATACTAAAGTTTGATTGACTGTGTTGTCACAACTTAACTTTGTTATAATCTGTAAAAATACGATTTTTAACGATAAAGTCCGCGTATTTCACTATAATTTGGCTGAAAATGACCTATTGTTTGTCTACTAATTTATAGAAAATATTGCTCATTGAAATACATGTGCTGTTCATCATTTGCTAGGAGTTTTTATGTCCAAGAGTGGTTTTGGTCAAATGTACCGTCGGCTTTCCAGTAAGCTGCTTGACCTTGTGGTCACACCGCATGTTCTTGGAGAAATTCCGTCCGATGTAGCAGCGGATTCTCAATCTCCACAACAAGCCAATAAAAAAGTGGTCTGCTATGTTTTACAAAACCATTCTCGTAGTAATGCGTTAGTGGTTGATGGTGAAACACGTCGCTTAAAACTCCCAGCAGCACTTGATCCACTTGTACTTGAAACACAAAAAGAAAAAGCAGCGGTCATCTTTTTACAACATCAAGATGATCATAATTTACTGCAATCGACGACGCATTCATTTCCACCGCGTCTATTACGTCTCATTGAATTTTTAGAAAAACACCCTGATTACGACATTGAGCTGATTCCAGTCACGGTGCTTTGGGGGCGTTCACCCGATAAAGAAGATTCATTACTGAAACTGTTGTTTGCAGATACATGGGCAACACCAGGTAAAGTCAAACAACTAATGAATATTGGCGTTCATGGTCGTCAGTCTTATCTAGAGTTCCATGATGCACAATCGTTAAAAAGCCTTGTGGAATATGCCAATATCCATCATCCAAATATATCACCTGTCACTTATATTGTTAGTCATCTCAATCAATATTTAGATCGTCAGCGTGAAGTGATTTTAGGGCCTGATTTATCTGACCGCCGCAATGTTATGCACTCATTGATTAAAGCGCCTGATGTACAAGATGCCATTCGTAAAGAAAGCATTCGTTCTAAAGTAAGCATGATTGATGCTGAACGCAAAGCCATTGGTTTTGTCAATGAAATCGCTTCGGACTACTCAGCGTCAGCAGTACATTTTGCCGATAAAGCACTAACTCGTTTATGGACTCAGCTTTATGATGGTGTGGAAGTGCATAACTTCAGTACCGTTCGCGAGTTGGTCAAAGATTACGAAGTCATTTATACGCCATGTCACCGTAGTCATATCGACTACCTATTATTGTCATATGTGATCTACAAACGTGGTTTGATGGTGCCCTATATTGCCGCAGGCGATAACTTGAATATGCCGTTTGTGGGTCAACTTCTGCGTGGTGGTGGCGCATTCTTTATTCGTCGTTCATTCCGCGGTAATGCACTTTACACTTCTGTATTTAAAGAATATTTATTTAGTATTTTGTCACGTAACACACCTTTAGAATACTTCATTGAAGGTGGTCGCTCACGTACAGGTCGCTTACTTCCACCAAAAACAGGTATGTTGGCAATGACGGTACATAGCCATTTACGTGGTCGTGCGAAACCGATTGTCTTCATTCCAACTTATGTGGGTTATGAGCGCTTGATGGAAGGTGCAACCTATGTCGGTGAGATGAATGGTAAAGCCAAAGAGTCTGAATCCATTTGGGGTATTGTTCAAACTTTGAAAAAGATTGAACGTATTTTCGGTAAAGTTCACGTTAACTTTGGCGAGCCTGTATTCTTGGATGATTTACTCAAAGCACACGGCGCAGACAAGATCAAAATTGAACATAATGATGATCCGATTCCACAAGAAATTTCAAATGCGGTAAATAGCTCAGCCAATGCAATTTTAGAAAATATCAACCGTGCTGTCGTGATTAACCCTGTTTCATTGCTCTCGTTGATTTTATTGGCGACACCGAAACACACGCTTGATGAAGAAATTTGTGTGAAGCAACTCGATACTTATCGCAATTTGCTCACCGCTATTCCTTATGATGGTCGTACGCAAGTCACGCCACTTTCAGGGAAAGAAATCATTGCTTATGGTCTTAAACTAAAATTGATTAAGCGTGTACCTCACGTACTTGGCGATATTATTGCGATTGCAGACAATCAAGCAGTTTTATTAACATATTTCCGCAATAACATTTTGCATGCTTTTGTTTTACCATCACTTATTGCTGCCTTGGTAGAGCATAATGGTCGGATCAATAAAACTGATTTGTTAAATGTCATTCGTACGCTTTATCCATTTTTGAAAGCTGAATTGTTCTTAAAATGGAATGATAGTGAAATAAATGCTCAAGTCACTGAATATATTAATGCTTTGGCGCAAGCAAACTTGATTTTTGTCGATGATGAAGATTTTATTTTCTGCCCTACACCAAATTCGGAAGACCATAACCAGCTTGCAGTTTTAGCTGCGCCTGTACGTCAGAGTCTTGAGCGCTATTACATGACGATGGCTTTAATTTCGCAACGTGGTTCGGGCAATATTTCGATTCGTCAGGTTGAGGAATTGAGTTATTTGGTCGGTCAGCGTTTGTCTGTGTTATATGAGTTCAATTCACCTGAGTTCTTTGATAAAGCACTATTCCAAAGCTTTGTAAAAGTATTGACGGAACAAGGTTATATCAAGACCAATGAAGATCATGCAATTGTGTATGGTGAGCAATTTAGCAATGTTGCACAGTATGCAAACTTGGTATTGGATGATGTAACTTTACAAATGCTTCAACACATTACGTCATTTACCGATGATGAGTTAAAAGCGGCTTTAGATGCTTTAGCTGCGCAGCAAGCGAAGAAACGCTTAAAACGGAAGAAGAAGTAAATCCTTATACATCCCTCCTCTCCTAATTGGAGAGGAGGACTTAATTTAAAATATAATCGATATCTATTTGAAAATAAAAATCAATTTAGCATCCCTCATTATCTTAAATAAGCTATATTTGAAGCTAAATTTAACTCAAAAATATTTATAAGCTCAGTGGCTTTTCAATTTTATAATTATTGATGGATTAAATGAACCTGATCTCTATCAGGCAAATAAATTAGACATGATACTTGCTCAACGCAAGGAGATATCAATGATAAAATTGATCAAGCCTATATGTTTAAGTCGACTATTACAGTCTATCGTAATCATCAATATCTGCTCTACTGTCAATGCGAATACCTTACCGATTACACTTAACTCGTCAAATGATGTTAGTTATCCCGCAATAGATGAAGGTCTAAATGAACACCTTTATCCAAATGAAACAACCACAGCTATAGAAATTGCAGATATCATTGAAACATCCATTCGAAAGCAATATACAACAGGTATCGCACTACGAGATGCACATCCTAAAGCCCATGGCTGTGTACATGCAGAATTCAAGATCAATGAAAAACTACCTAAAAATTTAGCTCAAGGTGTTTTTATTCCTGGAAAAACATATCAATCTTGGATTCGCTTTTCTAATGGATCTCGCGATGCGACGCAAGCAGACATAAAAAAAGATGCTCGAGGCATCGCAATAAAAATTTTAGGAGTACCAGGAACAAAGCTTTTAGCGAATGAAGCATCTACTCAAGATTTTATTATGATTAATCACCCTGTTTTTTTTGTAAATAACCCTGCTCGTTATTTATCGTTAATGCAGGATATAAATAGTGAGCATTCTTCTAAACAACTTCATATCCCCTTTGCATTAGGGGCGAAAGGCACTTGGATCGCATTCAACTCTCGAAATAAAATTTCAAATCCTTTGCATACAAGGTATTGGTCTATGGTGCCATACCAGATGGGACTAGGACAGAATCGTGAAGCTGTAAAGTATTCTATACAAGCATGTTCAGCATTTAAAGAGACTATTCCATACGCTCCGAATCATGATTTCTTAAGAGAAGCACTCAAAACAAGTCTGCAAAAAAATGATGCTTGCATGGAGTTTTTAATACAGCCTCGAACATCAAATACCATGTCAGTCGAGGACTCTATGACTGAATGGAAAGAAAACAAAGCCCCTTTTTATAAAGTAGCAACAATTCGTATTCCACAACAAGTTTTTGATACTCCTGAACAAAATAAGTTTTGTGAAAACCTTTCTTTTACCCCATGGCATACGCTACCTGAACATAAACCGCTTGGAGCAATAAACAGAATGCGAAAAGTAATTTATGAACGTATTAGCCGGGTGAGACATGAGATGAATTCTACTCAAAGAATAGAGCCACATTCATAAATTCATTTATATAGAAGTTATAAAATTATAGAAAGATATAAAAAAGTCCGTTTATTTAAACTGACTTTTTTATAGATCACTCATGTTTCACAAAAAAATTCTTAGTTTTTAAATTTCTAATAAAATCAATTACAAAATAACATGCATCAAACATTTATAACAACTTTCTATAATCTAGCAAACAACTATCATGCTTTAATTTATACCCACTCTTCACCATATTATCCGCAAAAATCTTTTTCCCAGTTTCATTCTGACTTTGCAAAACCAACTCAGGTAAATTCAAATCACGTTGAATTTTTAAAATCATTTCATGCAAAGGTTGGGGTTGGTTATTTGTACAAATATATGATTTTTCAGGATGTTCCACGTGAAGCAAATGCGCTAAAAAGTTCGCCAGATCATAAATATGAATCCGATTAGACCAATGAATATTAGAATAAGTCTTTGTGACTTCAGCAAGTTTTACCATTCTTGCAGATGAAGTCCCATAAATCCCTGTCGGGCGTACAATTACACATTCATTTGGATAAGCCTGTTGCCATAATTCTTCCATTTTTAACAGCAAATAACCTTGCTCATCACACGGAATAGTCGGTGAATCATCGTTAATCACCGCACCATGATTTTCCCCATACACACGAGTTGAAGACACCACAACAATCCTCTTTACAGGATGATCCTTTAATGCACGAACAATGGGCTGAACAGAATTGACATAAGTATGCATGTAAGCTTCAACAAAACTTGAAGACGTATTTCGAGGTGGTGCTAAAAGCACATAGACAGCATCGACAAGTGAAATCTGCGATAAATCGAGTTGATGTATATCTTGCGTCAGATGTTGAGCAAAATCATCAGTCTTTGGACTACGACTCACTGTGGTAATTTGGTGATTCTGCTGAAATAATTGTTTAGCAACCCGCGAAGATGTTTTACCATAACCTATAAATAGAATATGCATGATCCGACCTATTTAAACCGATTCATCAAAAATTGACTCACCGAAACTGATGATTAAATCAGTACACACTAAGTTGAGGGAAAATGGCTGCTGTTCATCAATTACAAGGCGTTGGCAATGCTGCCGCAACTTTACTTGAAAAACTGAATATTTTCACGACAGATGATCTGCTGTTCCATTTACCACGTGACTACGAAGATCGTAGCACGATCATTGCCATGAACCAATTACAGGTTGGACGTAGTTACCTTATGGAAGGCGTGGTCAAGTCTATTGAAATGCCACCTGGAAAACGCAAGTCGATGGCGATTTTATTGCAGGATGATTTCGGTAAAGTCACCTTACGTTTTTATCATATTTATAAAGCCTTGATGGATCGAGCCAAAGCAGGTAATCGCTTGAGAATATTCGGTGAGGTTCGAGTCGGTGCAAGAGGTTTAGAGTTATATCATCCTGAAATACAGCTCATTACCGAACTTACACCACTACCCCACACTGAACTCACCGCAATTTACCCTGCGACTGAAGGCTTAACCCAACCTAAACTACGTGAATACGTCAAACAGGCACTGAATCATCACGCCGATGATTTACCTGAATTACTCCCTGAAAAATTCACCAATGGTTATGCGCTAAATCAAGCACTTGAATATATTCATCATCCACCTGTAGATGCCAATATGTTGCAACTGTCGCAAGGTTCACACCCTGCTCAGCAACGCCTAATTTTTGAAGAATTGGTGGCACATCAAATTAGCTTATTGACTCGCCGTGCATATATACAACAAATCGCAGCACCATCATTTAGCTACAGTAAAACCTTTGCCAAGCAACTATTGGCGAGCATGCCTTTTGAAATGACCCATGCACAAAAACGTGTATCAAATGAAATTGCCAAAGATTTAAAGCAAAACAAACCAATGCTTCGCCTTGTTCAAGGTGATGTAGGCGCAGGAAAAACCCTTGTTGCAGGAGTTGCCGCCTGCCATGCACTTGAGGAAGGTTGGCAAGTTGCACTCATGGCGCCGACTGAGATTTTAGCGGAACAGCATTATTTAAACTTTAAAAAATGGTTTGAACCACTCGGTTTAAATGTGTCATGGCTTTCAGGCAAACAAAAAGGTAAGGCACGTGCTACGGCTGAACTCACGCTAAAAGATGGTACTGCAAATGTGATTATTGGTACACATGCGCTATTTCAGGATAATGTCGAATTTGCCAAACTCGGTTTAGTCATTATTGATGAACAACACCGTTTCGGGGTCGATCAGCGTTTAGCACTGCGTAATAAAGGCGTAGACAATACCACGCCACATCAATTGGTGATGACTGCCACCCCCATTCCTCGAACACTCGCAATGTCTGCCTATGGTGACTTAGATACTTCAGTCATTGACGAACTTCCGCCAGGTCGCACACCTATTCAAACCGTGACAATTCCGCTAGAGCGTAGAGAAGAAGTTTTACAGCGTGTTGCGAAAAACTGTGCCGAAGGCAAGCAAGCCTATTGGGTATGTACACTTGTAGAGCAGTCTGAAACCTTGGATGCTCAAGCGGCTGAAGCCACTTATGCGGAAATTAAAGAACGTTTTCCACAACTGAATATTGGACTTGTACATGGCAAAATGAAGGCTGATGAAAAGCAATCTGTCATGCAACAATTTAAAGACAATGAATTACAGCTATTGATTGCTACCACCGTGATTGAAGTGGGTGTTGATGTGCCGAATGCCTCTATTATGATCATTGAAAATGCTGAACGTCTTGGGCTTTCACAACTGCATCAGCTTCGTGGTCGTGTCGGACGTGGGGCAACAGCGAGTTTCTGCGCCCTGTTGTATAAGCATCCGCTGTCCCAAAATGGGCAGGAACGTTTGCGTATCATGCGGGAAACTAATGACGGCTTTCTGATTGCTGAAAAAGATTTAGAAATACGTGGACCAGGTGAATTACTTGGCACAAAACAAACAGGTGATATGGGCTTTCGTGTTGCCAAACTCGAACGAGATGACCACTTACTAAATCAAGCACATTATGTCGCAAGTCAAGTTTTAAAAGATTATCCTGTAAATGCAGAAGCCTTGCTGAAACGATGGCTACCTGAAGCACCAAGGTATGCATATGTTTAAACAAAGTCCTCATCCCTTTTAGGGGGGGACTTACTTTATTAATTTCACTATGCAAAAATCATTTTTTAATAGCTAAATTTACTTTAAAATTGATATTTAAAATTAAAAAAAAGAATAAAAATATGTTCCAACTCATCAGCCGAATTCTACAAAAAAGCGTGCAAAGCATGTCAAATTGTCTACTCTGTGGCATAGACCAACAACAATATCATTCATTATGTAACGATTGTTGGGAACATCTGCCATGGCTCAAACAACATATCATACGGCATGAACAACAAATTCTTTGCGCTCATCATTATCAATTTCCCATAGACCGAGTGATTCTGACCTACAAATATGAACAACAATTACAATACCAAAATTTACTGGCACACAGCTTATTAAATTTAAGACTGCCTAAAGTCCAAGCCATTGTACCTATGCCTATTTCAACGCAACGGCTCGCAGATCG
Organism: Acinetobacter sp. TY1; assembly: GCF_048551395.1. NCBI lineage: Bacteria > Pseudomonadati > Pseudomonadota > Gammaproteobacteria > Moraxellales > Moraxellaceae > Acinetobacter > Acinetobacter sp. TY1. The sequence goes on along the minus strand of NZ_JBLYZK010000001.1, from coordinate 246,378 downwards.
TGGCTATAACCAAGTGCTGATTATTGCCAAAATTATGGCTAAGGAACTAAATATTCCTGTATGGCAACCCATTAACCGTGAAGCACAACACTCGCAAAAAGGTTTAAGTCGAATCGAACGTATTGAAAATATCGAAAATCAATTTCAAATCATTTCTACCGAAAGACGTAAATATAAAAAAGTACTCATCATCGATGATGTAGTGACCACAGGTAGTTCTATTCAGGCGCTTATACAAGCACTGAACAAACTCGGCTGTCAGCAAATTTATAGTGCCTGTATTGCCGCAGCAGACTAAAACCTATAAATTTGCCCTACACCACGGAATAACCACTTCCCTTGTAAGCGGTGCAAGTAAAGTCTGATCATGGTCTAAATCAATCCATTTCATTTCTGCAATTTCAGCATCCATTTTTGGTGCGTGATCTAAATTTACCTGATAAACATAACTCACCAATTGATGCCCTGCTTCATTAGCAGCGAGCGTTTCAAAGCGACCTAAAAATTGCTGTATTTGTGCAGTCGTACTAATTTCTTCTTCAATTTCACGTAGCATTGTTTGTTCAGGTAATTCATTAAGCTCAAGTTTTCCACCAACTTGCATAAAAAATTGAGTATTTTTCTTTCTCACCAATAATAACTGATTTTGATCATTCAAAATAACAGCCGCAGCAACAGTAATAACATTCATACATTAAAATAATTAAAAGCAAAAAACACAATATATTGTGATGTTAATTAAAATTAAAATCAATATATTGTGTTTTTACAACTTAACAAAAACTAAGCACGCTTTTCTTCTTGTACTCTTTCTTGTTTACCCCATTTTGGTTCAGGTGCAACAAATACTTCAAATTGAGCCATAATCGCTTCTATAGAATCTGAACAAATCAAGGCATCAGTAAAACGTTCTTTAGTAAAACCTTTGTGTGTACTCAATTGAATAAACTTAAATAAATCACTATAAAAACCTTCAACATTTAAAAATGCACACGGCTTTAAATGAATACCTAGCTGTGCCCAAGTCCATTGTTCAAAAATCTCTTCCCATGTCCCAGAACCACCCGGTAAAGCAATAAAACCATCGGAGAGTTCAGACATTTTAGTTTTACGTTCATGCATATCTTTAACAACATACAGTTTGGTTAAATCTGGATGTGCCAATTCAGCATCGACCAAATTCTGTGGAATCACACCAATGACCTGACCACCAACAGCCAATGCGCTGTCTGCAACAATACCCATCAAGCCTGAACGACCACCACCATAAACTAAGGTTTTCCCTTGCTTAGCGATTAATTCACCCGTTAATTTTGCCGTTTCAGCAAAGATAGAATCTGATCCAAATGCAGATCCACAAAAAATTGCGATAGAATTCATATAAATCTAACCCTGTTATGCTATGGTCATGATGTAAAATTAAACAATACGAGAGATTTTTTAAAAATAAGCGATGTATTCCGTGTTTTCCTCGGAATCCTTGTCTAAAATACACCCATCAATTAACTCAGTATACTGCGCAAAGGAGAAAGAGACGATGCTTGAAGCCTTTTATGCCACAGAGCGCGGTAGCTTGGAAGATGCAACCATTAATGGCGGTTTTGACTTACACCCTGAATTGGTTTGGGTTGACCTTATTGCACCTTCACAAGAAGAACAAGAATGGGTGCTAGATGCCTATGAACAAAATCTTCCTACGCTAAAATCACTCGAAGATATTTCATCCTCTGCTCGATTCTATCGTGATGATGATGGAATTTTACATATCAGTACCTATTTTTTAACAAAAAATAAAAACTATCAGGTTGAAGGTGATCCTGATGATTCAACTAACATGCTGGCAACGGTACAAACGGTTGCATTCATTTTACATAAAAACCGCTTGTTCACCTTACGTGGTGAAAAACTTGTAGCCTTTCGTGCCTTTCGTGCCCGTGCCCGCCGCAATGACTATGATATTGACTATAAAGATCCGACTTGGATTTTACTTGGTCTACTTGAAGCTAAACTCGATGAACTTGCCGATATCCTCGAAGATATTCACAAAGACCTTGAGTCGTATTCAACTGAAGTCTTGAACGTGCGTCATCGTGAAATGATTTTAGACCTTGATGATATGATTACACGTTTGGCTCAAAAAGAGGATATGCTCGGAAAAGCACAACTCTGCCTGATTGATTTACGCCGAGTACTGACCTTCTTATCCCGACCTCGTGCATTGGGTAGTCATATTTATGATGCAGATATTCGAGAGCTTAGTGAGGATGTTCGCTCACTGGTCGAACACGATGCATTCTTATTCCAAAAAGTTCGATTCCTGCTCGACACCACGTCAGGCTTCATTAATACTGAGCAGAATGATACGATTCGTCGATTCTCCATTTTACCCAGTATGCTTGCACCACCCATGCTAATTGCAAGTATTTATGGTATGAACACCGAAGTTCTACCTTTTGCACATGGTTCGACAAGCTTTTATGTTGTGATCACCATCTTGATCGCGTTCTTTGTAGGACCACTCATTTACTTTAGATGGAAAAAATGGATTTGATGAGCAAGGCTTTGAAACACTGCTTCAAAGCGAAGCAAAAGAAATGCACCACATCTACAATCATGCCTGAATATTCTTACATATATTGAATATTGCTAATCTCAAAATTTTACAGAAATAAAAAAGCACCTTTCGGTGCTTTTTTATTTACTTTAATGATTTAAATCAATTTCAAATCATCTTGTAAATGACAGGCTTGAATAATTTTCATCATTTTTGTAGGTACAGCTTTAAATTGTAATCCTTGCACATTCGGTGTTTGGCGCAACCACTGTACCAACACTGACAATGCCAAAGTACTCCCATGTTCAAGCTGAGATAAATTGATTGTCAGTGGAAATTTATTTTCATCACGAATAATCTTCAAACCACTTTGATAATAGCTTTCAGCATTATCATAAGAAATTTTACCGCTAACATACAATTCCTGATCTTTTAATTCAATCACGCATCCACCCATCATTCACAATCAATTATTTTTTCACTGCTGCATCAGCATCAGGTTTGAATGTTGCAATTGCCTTATCAATATTGCCATTGTTACGTTGAACGTTTGCTGCAAACTGATTGCGGAACTGTAAGCCAAGATCAATACCAGATACATTGATGTTACGGATTTTCCATTGTGAACCTTGATCTGACAGTTGGAATGACACAGGGATTTTTTCACCTTTGTTATTAAAGTCGATCGTCACTACAGGATTTTTACTTGCACTCGCTTTATACGGACGCATGGTATAAGTTTGATTCGTAAATTTCGCAAACGCACTACCGTAGTTTTCGATCAATGTATTACGAAAATTTTGTTCAAACTTAGCACGCTGTGCAGCATTACTGTATTGATTCGTCGCATATGTTCCCATCACAATACGTGTAAAAGCCTGACCATCGACATACGGATCAAGGTTTTGACGTACAATCGCTTTTACAGCATCGGGGTTACTCTGAAGTTTCGCATGATCTGCTTTCAAACGTGAAATAAGACCATCAGCAACACGCTTAACAAAAGCGGGAGGCGCTTCAGTAGGTGCTGCATTGGCAACTGTCGCCATCATTGTTGCAAGAATACCTGCTGTAAAAGTTTGTTTTAATACTATATTCATGTTCACCTTCAGTTACTCCTCTAATGCTTATTCGACAAACGAATTTTGAGCATCAGTTGTTTCGGTCGTAGCAGGTGCATCTTTAGACTCAGATGCAGCGCTTGATGATTTACCTGCACCACCTGTAATAAATTTAGAAATTAGATCTTCAAGATCCATTGTGCCTTGTGTATTACCTACAGCATCACCACGTTTGAGGTAATTCAAACCACCACCAGGTACAACTTTTAAATATTTTTCACCCAACAATCCATTGGTCGCAACCATAATATAAGCATCTTCATCAATACTTGTGATGGATGTCATGTTACTAATCAGTGTCTTTTCCATTTCTTTTTGTTTCACAGCATCTGCAGACTGATAATCAGCACTGTAACGCAATTCTTCGAGTGCATTTTGCTGTACATCTTTCAATTGTTTACTATCAAATGATGTCAATTGACCGTCCAAATCAAATGTGACTTTTGCAAGGCGTGAAACAGGGTCTAGGGTAATAGATTCCACACGACCAATGGTGACACCACTCATCGTTACTTTGGCACGAGGTTTTAAACCATTCACATTATCAAATGTAGCTGTCATGCTATAGCTATCTTTGAGATTTGTCCCCATCAAGCCACTAACCTTCATGGCAAGGAAAAATAGAGCAATCCCAAAGACAATGACAAAAATACCTACGGCTAGCTCACTACTACGTGATTTCATTAAACCCCTCCGAACATGACCGCAGTCAACACAAAATCAAAACCAAGTACACAAAGCGATGAATAGACAACCGTACGTGTTGTCGAAGTAGCAATACCTTCCGATGTTGGCTCACAAGCGTAACCTTGATATACCGCAATCCAAGTACAAATAAGTGCAAAAACAATACTCTTGATAATTGTGCCATTAAGCACATCTTTACTAAACTGTACTGTGCCTTGCATACCGCTCCAAAATGAACCTTCATCAACACCCAAAAAGTCCACTCCCACCAATTTACCACCCATAATTCCAATGGCAGCAAAAATAACAGATAACATAGGTAAACTTACAATCCCCGCCCAAAGACGCGGTGAAACAATACGTTTGAGTGGATCAACACCTATCATTTCCATACTTGAAAGCTGTTCTGTCGCTTTCATTAAACCAATTTCTGCAGTTAATGCAGAACCTGCACGTCCTGCAAACAACAACGCAGCAACAACAGGTGCAAGTTCACGCAGTAAAGTCAATGAAACCATTGTACCAAGCATAGACTCAGAGCCAACATTAACCAAAATTGAATAACCTTGCAGACCAATGACTAGACCAATGAACAGCCCAGATACTGCAATGATTAATAATGACATGACCCCGACACGGTACATTTGATACAGAAATAGTCGGAAGCCCAAAGCTGTAGGCATAGAAAATAAGATCTGCAACAGCATCTGCGTTGCAACTCCAATGCCCTGTACACGCTCAATAACACGTCTACCTAATAAGGCAATTGCATTCATGAATGTACCTCATTCTTTAAATACGGCTGATGACTAAACTGATAATCAACAGGTCCTTCCATCGAACCTGTCAAGAATTGCTGTACAAACGGTGAAGCATGCTGACGCAATTCATCAGGTGTGCCCTCTCCTTGTACTTTGCCCTCGGCAACCACATAAATATAGTCAGCAATAGATAAAGTTTCAGATACATCATGTGAAACAATAATTGAAGTCAAATCGAGCGCATCACGTAAAGAGCGAATCAAGCGCGTTAAAACCCCCATCACAATTGGGTCTTGCCCTGCAAATGGCTCATCATACATAATGAGATCAGGGTCAAGTGCTATAGCACGCGCCAAAGCAACACGGCGATTCATGCCACCCGACAGCTCAGCTGGCATCAATTTTTCAGCACCACGTAAACCAACAGATTCAAGTTTTAAAGCCACAAGTTCTGCAATTAAATTTTCAGATAATTTCGTATGTGCACGAATGGGAAAAGCCACATTTTCATACACCGTCATATCTGTAAACAATGCACCACTTTGGAATAACATTCCCATACGTGCACGTGCAGCAAAAAGCTCATTTCGTGACATGGATGCAATATTTTTTCTATCAAGCAATACTTCACCATGATCAGGCGTCAATTGTCCCCCAATTAGGCGCAATAAAGTTGTTTTACCTGTACCTGACGGCCCCATGATTGCGGTAATTTGTCCACGTCGAATTTTAAGATTTACATTGTCATAAATGACACGTTCACTACGATTAAAACTTAAATTGCGTACTTCAATTAAAGCCTGATCGTCGGGAAGTGTTTGATTATTCATAATTGAACATTTCCTGCAATTACAGTCCGCATACTATACTCTGATCAGCCTGAGTTGTATTAAGATGAAATAATAATAATTTGGGACGCAGTGTATCATTTTTATACTTAAAGTCTGAATCTTATACTAAATTTATTATTGAATAATGTACTTAAAATGTTCTTATTTATTAAATTATTTTAGGTAAAACAAAATGCATTTACAGCAAGACACTAAAAACAAAATATCCGATATTACATAACAAGAGCAGGAAGAAAATATTAAACATAATCACTCCAAAATGGGAATTTCCATAAATACGAATATTCACATTATTACCTATATTTATCTAAAAATAAAAAAAGCATGAACTACAACACACTTTATTGTATCAGAATAAATTTTGCATGCAATAAAAAACCAGCCCTAAAGCTGGTTTTTTTAAATTTACTTAAACTATTTTATATTTAGTCGTTAAATTTGCGACGTGGACGATCTTCTCCACCTTCACGGCGCGGACGATCTGAATTAAATTCACGCTTAGGACGATCTTCACCACCAAAAGTGCGTTTTGGACGGTCGTCACCAAAAGAACGTTGTGGACGATCACCGAAACCACCTTCACGGCGTGGCGCTGGACGATCACCAAAATCACGCTTTGGACGGTCGCCGAAGCTACCTTCACGACGTGGTTTGTAATCTACGCTGTTACCACGGTTATCATCATTAGAGCGAGGACGATCACCATAAGATGGACGATCGCTACGCGGAGCTGAACGATCACCGAAATCACGCTTTGGACGATCATCGCCATACGATGGACGGTCACCACGTGGACGATCACCGAAACCGCCTTCACGACGTGGTGGACGATCGCCAAAATCACGCTTTGGACGATCATCGCCATACGATGGACGGTCGCCACGTGGACGATCACCGAAACCACCCTCACGGCGTGGAGCTGGACGATCACCAAAATCACGCTTTGGACGATCATCGCCATACGATGGACGGTCGCCACGTGGACGATCACCGAAACCGCCTTCACGACGTGGACGATCTTCACCACCATCACGACGTTTGAAGTTGCTTTCGCCTTCAAAACGACTACGACCACCGCTATCACGGCCACCAAAACCGCCACGACCGCCGCCGTTACGACCACGACCGCCACCATCACGACCACGACCGCCGCCATCACGACTACCGCGTGCAGGAGGTGGAGATGGCTCAAGGCCTTCGATTTCAGAAACGTTCAAACGCGCTTCTAAGTAATCTTCTAAAGCACGAATTTTACCGCGTTCACGGTAAGTTGCCAAAGTGATTGCTTTACCTGTACGACCCGCACGACCTGTACGACCAATACGGTGTACATAGTCTTCGTTCTTCATAGGAAGACCGAAGTTAATTACGTGTGAAATTGTTGGAACGTCAAGACCACGAGCAGCTACATCTGTAGCAACAAGGATTTTTGCACGACCTTCACGAATAGAACGTAAACGACGGTTACGTACAGTTTGTGGCATAGCACCATGAAGTGCTACAACTGAAAGACCAGCTTCTGCAAGCTCTTCAGCAAGCATATCTGTATCTTCTTGAGTTGACGCAAATACAACAGCCTGATCTACATCTTCAGCACTTAACCAATGCGTAAGCAATTTTTTCTTATGCTCAAAACCATCAGTCCAATGCAAAGTTTGGGTAATGTCAGTATTTGTAGAATGACCTGTTTCAATTGCAATACGCATTGGATCATTCATCATGCGTTCAGCAAGGTTAATGATACGTGGTGCAAATGTTGCAGAGAACATTAATGTTTGTTTACGATTTAACGCTAAATCGCTGATTGCTTCCAAGTCTTCAGAGAAGCCTAAATCAAGCATACGGTCAGCTTCATCGACAATTAAAGCGTCAACTAAATCAAGTTTGATTTGACGACGGTTTACAAGATCAAGTAAACGACCTGGAGTCGCAACTACAACTTGTGCACCTTTTAATTGTTGAATTTGCTTACCAAAAGGCATACCGCCCATGATTGCAGCAACACGAACACCTTTCATGTGACGTACAAGTGCAATAGCATCTTGACATACTTGCTGTGCAAGCTCACGTGTAGGAGAGATAACAAGGATATTCGGTTGAGTTACCGCTTTCATGCGATCTTTAAATGAATTAAGCGTGTCTTGACCCGCTAAAGCATTTAATGTTGGAAGTAAAAATGCAGCAGTTTTACCAGAACCTGTTTGGCTTGATACAAGAAGGTCTTTACCTTCCATAGCCGCAGGAATAGATTGCTCTTGAACTGGCGTAGGCGCAGTAAAACCAAGAGATTCAAGTGCTTTTTGTAGCGACTCGTCTAAAGAAAAATCAGCAAAAGTTTTGCTCATAGAGTATGTCACCCGAATGTGGGTGCTCCATTAAATATATAGTCTGATGGACATCGGCAAAAACCGGCACAGCAATAATCGCTGAAAAAATAGAAATCAGCGGAAATCCGAGAACGACGATGCGTATAACGCACATTTGATAACAGCCGCAACCTGAAGGAATCGCTTAAGCGATTGGGTGGGGCGCGAAATATTGTCCTCTCTTGGGACCGGACGCGCTACACAATATAGAAGAGAAATGTTCAGGTAATGAACGAAATTTAGTGCGTGGGCGGAGTATAGCAGGATTTAAAATAAAGTCACGAAGTTTTATTGTTTTTTCCTGTGAGTAAATAAGATATAATTATTTTGAAATAAAACACTTCTATTTATCCCTAAAAACAACAAAGCTAGATTAAAAAAAATGTCTACACAAACCATTGAACAAGAAACTATTCAAGTGATTAGAAAAAACTTCAATAAAGATCATTATATTATTCGCTTTATTAAAAACCTATTCACTAGATCTAAACAACCTAAATGGATGAATGCTGATGATCCACTATCCGAACAATATCGACAACAATTAAAATTACTCAATCATGGAAATATTGTTTGGGCGGCAGTCGTACAAGCGAATAATTTATTATTTCAAGATGGTCCGATGGATCATCCCGTGCATATTGTCTACTCTTCTACTCAAGACTTTGATAATAATCCTGAATACTTATCAGAAATCGCATCAAAAATTTATAGTTTAAAAAATACTGTTCCTGATGATATCCAATTGAGTAAACTTGCAGAAATGGTCACGAATGAGCAAGAGCGTGGCTTAGATTGGGAGTTGCCATCATCACTTACAAACGCATCAATATGTTCAACAACATTTGTCTTTGCCAGAGAACATAGTCCGAATCGCATATTGTCCAGTAATAAAATTCCAATTTTAATACACCCTTCTACTCATGCATGCATGATGGTTCCATCACGATTTTGGACACAAAAGTTGACAGATAGTTGGAGCAACCCTGAACAAGAACAAGAACAAGAACAAGAACAAGAACAAAAATAAAAACAAAAAATCTATCAAAAAATTGGTGAACTTCTGTGGTCTATCATGCCTGAAGAAGCAACTGTAATATATTTTACAGGTGATATTTATCCTGAACATTGGTCAGGTGGAGCAGATTGGCTTCTCAAAAATGGGAAAATCGAGAGTTTTCTATTTGGTGAAAGTCCTTACGAAATTGAAAGTCAAATATATGAATTAATGAAAAAGTTAAGATCACTGGATATGTTTGCAGAGAAATGGACAAACTATAAAATCACATTAACAGAAACAGGAAAGATTGATTTCGAATTTGCCTATATTCCTGAAGAAGATCATTGGCCAGGACTACTTATGAAAGGTGTAAGTGAATTAAAAGAAGATGAGTTAGATCTACATAATATTCCATTTGAAGAATGGGAAATGCGTATTAAACATAGGGAACAAAATAAAGATTAAATTTCAAATATCGCATAAAAAAGCCTTCATAAAAATGAAGGCTTTTCAAACTCAATCTACGAAAGTATAAATTACTTCGCAGCTTCACCCCAAGCAGGAACAACTTGTTGCATGAGTGGTTTTAACATTTTCATAGAACAAGCGATCACTTGACCGTTTTCCATAGATTCTGAGCCACCACGTGCATCAACAACAGTACCACCCGCTTCTTTCACGATTAACTCACCCGCTGCGATATCCCAAGGCTTCAGACCAAGTTCAAAGTAAGCATCAAAACGACCTGCTGCAACATAAGCAAGATCCAGTGCTGCTGAACCTGAACGACGATATTGCGCGCCTGCCTCAGTGACATTCAACAATGAATCAAAATGGTTTTTTGCATAAGAAACGACTTCACCGTTACGAACTTTACGGAATGCATGACCTACGCCCATGAAAGTCTTTTCAAGGCTGTCTTTTACATTTACACGAATACGGCGTTGGTTCAGCATTGCACCACGACCACGGCTTGCAGAGAATAACTCATCTTTCACAGGGTCATAAATAACACCGTGTTGAGTGATACCTTTGTGCTGAACTGCGATAGATACGCAGAAATGAGGAACACCATTAATGAAGTTTAATGTGCCATCAAGTGGATCAATAATCCAACACCAATCAGCGTCGTGACCATTACCTTCTTGATAACCAAATTCTTCACCAAGGAAGCTGTGATTTTTATAACTTTTACGAAGTGTATCAATCGTCAACTGTTCAATATAACGGTCTACACGCGTTACAGGACCATCGATACCTTTTTCTTCGACTTGTAGATCGAGTTTATGACGATTTTGATGCGCTTTTAAAAGCTCTTGACCAACTAATTGAGCCGCACGCGCAGCCATAACCACCATAGGTTCCATTGAACACCCACTACAAATTTGAAGATATTGATAAAGAATAATGCATAAAAGCCCGAATATTTTAGCAAATATTCGGGCTTTTAGGGGAAAAATGTTTATGAAGTTTATAAGCTATGAATTTATATCGCTTAATTGAGCTAAATCATCCAATTCAATATCAAAATAATTTTTAATACTTTTAAACATGCTGAATCAGTTTCGTCCATGCATGTTGAACTGAAAGTTGAATGCCTTTAGCATCTAGACCGCAAGATTGTAACATTTCAGCATGGCTCGCTTGTGCTAAGAACGTATCAGGCAAACCTAAATTCAACATAGGTTTTAAAATTTGCGCTTGCGCCATAAATTCATTCACAGCACTTCCCGCTCCTGCCATTACTGCATGTTCTTCAACAGTAACAAATAAACTCGTTTGATCTGCCAAATCTCGAATAATTTGCTCATCAAGTGGTTTGACAAAACGCATATTTACGATACGTACAGCAACATCTAGCTGTTCAGCAAGTTGCTTTGCAGCTTCAAACGCAGGTTGAACACGACTACCAAAAGCTAAAATCGAAATACCATCTTCATGTTCAGTATTAAACGTCGCTAAAAGTTCAGCTTTACCTATATCCATTGTGATCATTGTTTGCTGAATTTCTACACCCAAGCCATTACCACGTGGATAACGTACTGCGGCAGGCCCCTGATGCATATACGCCGTATGCAACATTTGACGACATTCATTTTCGTCTTTCGGCGCCATAATCACAATGTTCGGTACGGTACGCATAAAGGCATAATCATACGCCCCTGCATGTGTTGGACCATCTTCACCGACTAAACCTGCACGATCAATACCAAAAGTGACATCAAGATTTTGCAAAGCAACATCGTGAACCAGTTGATCATAACCACGTTGTAAGAATGTCGAATAAATCGCAACAACAGGTTTTAAGCCTTCACATGCCATACCAGCAGCAAGTGTGACCGCATGCTGTTCGGCAATCGCAACATCGAAATAACGCTCAGGATATTGCTGTGCAAATTGCACCATACCCGAGCCTTCACACATTGCAGGTGTGATCGCGAGCAATTTTTCATCTTGCGCTGCCTCATCACACAACCATTGCCCAAAAACATCGGCATATTTTGGGGCGGTATTTTTTGAAGCTACCGCGCTGAGTTTACCAATCGCATGGTACTTAATTTGATCCGCTTCGGCAGGTGCAAATCCTTTACCTTTAACGGTATAAATATGGATTAAACGAGGTCCCTTACGCTGTTTTAACGCATTAAAGACCTGAACCATTTGATTGACATCGTGTCCATCAAATGGACCAAAATAATCAAAACCAATGGCTTTAAATAGGTTATCGGCAGCATCAGTTGCAGATTCATGCAAACGAGAATTAAAGTCCCATTCAGGGCAATCTTGAACGAAGGCTTGCCCCTGTTCATCAACATTAATAAATTTACCTTGTTCCCAAATAGACGCTAGATGTTTGGCAAATCCACCTGTGCTTTGTGAAATTGACATATCGTTGTCATTTAATACAACCATTAGGTCTGCATTGTGGGCAACCGCATCATTCATGGCTTCAAATGCCATACCAGCTGTCATTGCACCATCACCAATGATGGCAACAACTTCTCGCTTTTTTTGTTGATATCGGCTTGCCAATGCCATGCCTAAACCTGCAGAAATTGCAGTCGATGAATGTCCTACACCAAAGGTATCAAATACAGATTCTTCACGTGCAGGAAATGCAGCTAAACCATCTTTCGCACGAATGCTAACAAGTTGCTCACGGCGACCTGTTAGAGCTTTATGCGGATAGGCTTGATGTCCAACATCCCAAACCAAGCGGTCTTCGGGAGTGTTAAAGCTATAATGGAGTGCTACGGTCAGCTCAACGACCCCAAGATTGGCACCAAAATGCCCACCACTTTGTCCAGCAGCGTATAAAATATATTGACGTAGCTCATCTGCCACCTGTGTCAGACGGGCTGGCTCAAGCTGACGTAATTGTTGTGGATGGTCTATTCCATTCAACAATGGCGTATCAGGGCGTTGACTCGGGATTTCGGTATACAACATATGTGGCAAAGCCTTCTAAAGCCTGGCAAATCTAAGCTGGGAACACGGGGTAGTATATTCGTGAAAGATCATCATATCACAAACCTTCCGCCACATTTATAAGGATGCTCCACTGAACGGTTCTCAGTTCGGCATTTATGTCAATTTGGTCTAATTATCCTGAATAATCTTAGTATTTATCAACCATTTTCGTGTTCTTTATACAAAAAAGAATAATGTATTTTCAGGATTGTGCATAAAAACATACGTTACCATTCTACCTATATGCATGCTTTACGCTATACTTTAGCCAATTTCAACACAAAAAATGGTTAAGCCTGTGCCGATTGAATTTATTGCTACGTCTAAACTCCCTACGGCTTTTGGTGACTTTAAAATTTCTGTTTTTCAAGATCCACAAACTGGTGAAGAGCACGTTGCGCTTTCAAAAGGTCTTGAAAATGCACCAACCGCACCTGTTTTAGTACGTATTCATTCTGAATGTTTAACGGGCGATGCCTTTGGGTCACTCAAGTGTGACTGTGGCCCACAGCTGCATAACACCATGCAAATGATCAATGATGCAGGTCAAGGTGTGATTTTATATCTGCGTCAAGAAGGTCGTGGTATTGGCTTGACCAATAAAATTCGTGCTTATGCTTTACAAGATCAAGGACATGACACCGTTGATGCTAATTTGATGTTAAACCTCCCTGCCGATGCCCGCACTTATGATATGTGTAGCATTATGCTGGATCATTTAGCCGTAAAACAGGTCAAACTCATCACCAATAATCCGTTAAAACTTAAAGCCTTAACTGACTTAGGTATTGATGTAACGGATCGTGTGCCATTGACTGTGGGTTTGAATGAATTCAATGCTGATTATTTAAAAACTAAACATGACCGTATGTCGCATATGTATGAGAAAGAGGATTTTTAAAACAAAAATGTGATATAAATCAAATTAAACCATACTAGATTAAGCGAAAATCACTGATTTCAGGGATATTTTTCACTCTTTTTCTTGGCTAGATTCTATTTTCTAGCATTAGAAACTTGAGATGACCATGAAAAAAACTATCTTAGCAATGAGTATTTTCTCGATATTATTAATGGGGTGTAATGGTAGTGATTCTAAAACCAATAACAATGAAACATCTTCTCCACCCCAAAATACACACCTAAACTTTGGGGAAAAAACCGATAAAGTTCAAATTACTAGTTTAAAATATCCTAATAGTATATCGGAGACAGTTGACCTTTTAGATGGTAAGCTCAAAGATACTCCTATATTACTTGGCCAAGCCGAAGATCTATTTATCATTAACTATTTATCAGGTGAGAAAAATATTGGTTTCATCCTTGCAACCAAGCAACAAATTTTAGACCACAAAATTGAATTCAATGAGTTTTCCTTTCTCATTAGCAATGAAGCAATGGAACGGTTTCTCGGCTTAAGCTATGCCGACATGATAATATTTACAGATCTGTTAGCAGATAAAATCTTAAAAGAAGATTTAGATGGCAATAAAACGATTAATTATGAAGATATTTTGAGTTTAAATAAAAATACTCAAGCTCTTCAGAAATTAGAGTTTAACTATGATGAATACTTTAATAATAAAAATAATAGCTTCAATATGAGTCTTAATGATGCGTATAAAACAGCTGATTCATCTTTATTTAGATCAATTATGGATGAAGTTTTTGATTCATTAATAAGGCTTGAAGAGCCAGCAATATTCACCAAAACCGTCTATCAAACAGAAATATCATCAGGTGAGAATGGCGAAATCACTAGCAACGATCCTAGAATTGAAACTCTAAATAAGGACAATAATACAGCAGTCTTGCTCAACAATCCTATTGAAGGATCTGCTATATCAAACATAACATTAACAGCCACTCCCACAATACCCAATATGGTCTTTGAAGGTTGGGAAGGCTGTGAAAATAGCAATGCAAATACTTGTACCATTGACCTGAATCAGAATAATAAAGTTTATGCACATTTTGGTTCTATTGATCATTTAGAAACGCCTAATTGGAATACCAAAACCTGTGCCCAAGCCAAAGCAGAATCAGTAAATAATGAATTACCAACTGCCTGCTTATCTCTCAAAAATTATATTTCACCTTCTGATGCAGAATTAAATCAAGGCCGTGCTGTTTTTGCCTTCGGTACTGATGGGTGCTATGCCTCAGCTCCAGTCTATACCGCACTTGACGGTTCGCTCAGAGCTAATCCTGGAATTCCTTTAGCAGGCTCTAAGACAGATAAATGTAATTATTTCGATCAAATGAATAATGCATATCTGACATATCATGAAGTGAGCTCAAATAAATCAAATTACAAAGCACGTATTTTTGGTTTATATGCGGTTAAAGATCAATGTAGTCCTGCAGTACCAGAGAAGTTATGTGGGCATAAAAATGAATGGGAACATGTCATTATTTGGATGAAAGACAATCAGCCAGAATATGTAACCCATACCCGACATGGCTGGATTGAAACCAAAGAAGCTTCAAAAGCGACACACTTAGCAAATGCTCCAAATACATTTGTATTTAAATACATTCAGGAAGGAGGCATTAATAGCCATTATCCAGATTTTGCAGGAAGTAAAAATGGTATCTATATACCATCTGAACAGCCAACACCACAAGGAACTCTATTTGGTCATGACAGCAAGCAAATATTAGACTATAAATACGCATCCACTGACTTTAAACAATGGTTTGAAAGTAAAGGGAAAACTAAACAATCTTGGGAGCGTGTGACTCAGCGTATTTATGACAATAGTTGGCTTAATAGCAAAGTTTGCCCTGTAAGAGTTGCTGAGGGTTGCGAAAAGCATTGGTTTAAACCAAACTTTCTAGTTATTGATAAAGTTCCAGTTATGCCTAAAGCATGGGAAAATGCAAAAGTAAAATTCTAATCAGATAAAGCCTCACACAATTAAAAGATGCTTAAAATATAGAAGCATCTTTTTTTTAAATAAAAGCATTAAATTCCTTACTTTTTTTATGGTTTTATGTTTTTATGTATACAACTTCAGAAATTTTATTTTCATCTTCCCAAGAGGTTCACATGCAGAATCCAACATCCGCAGATATCCAACGTGTACGTGATTTTTTATGTGATTTACAAGCACGCATTTGTTCTGCGCTAGAACAACAAGAAAAAATTGGCGGTGGGACTGCGACATTTGAAATTGATGATTGGCAACGTCCTGAAGGTGGTGGTGGTCGCTCTCGCGTACTACAAAATGGCATTGTAGTTGAAAAAGGTGGTGTGATGTTCTCACACATCAACATTTTAAATCTGCCTGCATCTGCAACTGAACGCCATCCGCAAATTGCAGGAGCAAAAGCGCAAGCAATGGGTGTTTCACTCGTTATCCATCCGAACAATCCGAATGTACCAACTTCTCATGCAAACGTTCGCTTATTTGTTGCCGAAAAAGAAGGTCAAGAACCAATTTGGTGGTTCGGTGGTGGTTTTGATCTCACGCCTTTTTATCCAAATGATGAAGATGTCCTTGCATGGCATCAAAAATCGTATGATCTCTGTGCACCGTTTGGTGATAATGTTTATGCAGAACATAAGCAATGGTGTGATGATTATTTCTATTTAAAACACCGTGATGAACAACGTGGCGTGGGTGGCTTATTTTTTGATGACCTAAATCAATGGGACTTTGAAAAATGCTTTGAATATATTCAAGCGGTGGGCAATGGCTACCTTGAAGCTATTTTACCGATTTTCCAGAAAAATCAAGATAAGCCTTATACCGAAGCGCAACGCGACTTCCAACTGTATCGTCGTGGTCGCTATGTTGAATATAATTTAGTGTATGACCGAGGCACTCTATTTGGCTTACAAACAGGTGGTCGTATCGAGTCAATTTTGGTGAGTATGCCACCGCTTGCAGGTTGGTCATATCGTCCAATATGGGATGAAAACAGCCCCGAAAAACGTTTAACGGATTATTATTTAAAACCTAAAGATTGGTTAAATGAACTAAAATAGTTTAAAAACCTCCGTCATTTTAGATTGTTTGAATGCAATACATTTTAAGAGAAAACAAAAAATGTATTGTATTTTGAACTTACAATTCAATGTAAAACCTTATTTTAATTTACTTAAATAGTATTTTTAAAAATTTAAACTCGCCACACTCAATTACAACATAAATTAAATCTTCAATTCTTGATACGTTCTGTTGCAAACACAATAACATCTCAGCGCTGAAATTAGCGTAAGATGTCCCATATCTTGAAAATCACTTCATCATTACGCCCTGTGTTTAGGTCGTTTTTCGCCTTTATCTTCATCATAGCAAACAGGGAATAATCGATGAATATCAAAAAATTTAGTACCATCACCCTCCTTTTATGGAGCTTTGTGATTGTATTTTTAAGTTCTGTCAGCACTACTGTTTTTTCTGAAAGTGCATTTAATGATAATTTTGCTTTTACCACGATGGCGATTGGTGTAATTGGCTTTTTAGTCAGTGGACTGTTTTTATTAGTCGATACCGTTCAAGATATCTGCAATCCGTAATTTTATTTTCTCACCAAGTTTTTCTGTAAATCTATAGTTCAGGCTTTAGTCATTCTGTATTCTGTCGTATATTGAAGCTCATTTTCACCACATGGATGCTGTGCAATGAGCAAACAATTCGCGGTCATTGGTAATCCCATTGAACATTCTCGCTCACCTGAATTACACCATCAGTTTGCTGAAAAAACTCATATTGATCTAAGCTACAAGAAACGTTTGGCTGAACTTGATGACTTTGAAGTCAGCGTCAAAGATTTTTTTTCCGACGCCAATGCCGTAGGGATGAACGTTACAGTTCCATTCAAAGAACAAGCCTTTGCTTTATGTACACATTTATCTGAACGTGCCACCATTGCTAAAGCCGTCAATACCTTATGGATGGAAAATGGTGAATTACATGGCGACAATACAGATGGTCAAGGTTTGGTTGAAGCCATTCATGCACTCGATTGGTCACTCCAAAACAGTCGCATCTTAATTATTGGTGCAGGTGGTGCAACGCGTGGTGTCATTTATCCACTTGCTCAAGCAGGCGTAACACACATCACTATTGCCAACCGTACACTTGCTCGTGCAGAACAATTGGTCAGTGATCTTCGGGATGCTGTTCCGCATATAGAACTTTCAGCTTGTGGACTAGATCAGTTACATGGCGAATATGATCTTATTATCAATGCAACCTCTGCAAGTTTAACAGGCGATACGCTTATCCTGCCTGAAACACTACAATTTAAATATGCTTATGAAATGGCATACGGCAAACCTTCAACTTTTATTGATCAAGCCAAAGCACGTGGCGTACCCACATCGGAAGGTTTTGGCATGCTCGTTGGACAAGCCATTGAGGCATTTTATATTTGGAATGGTGTTAAACCTAATTTAAAAGACTTTATTTAAGTTTTAAATTCCAATGAATAAAAAAGCACCTCATTTAAGGTGCTTTTTTATTCAATACTTCTATTTTGCTTTACTTAAATGAAGCACCCACCTTTTCAAAGGTTTTACGATATAAATCATAGTCAATAAACCCAACATCATCTTCTTTTAAGTTGTGAATGGTTTTCGCTGTTAATTGATTTTTACGTGTATCTTCATAAGCTTGAGCAAGAATTTTTGCAGTTTTATGCAGGCTTGCTTTTTGCTCAGCATCTAAATCTCCTTCTTCAAAATCAGATAGAAATTCAGAAACATAATATTCAGTAAATGCGCTTTTCGCTGTTTTATGCTTTTGAACAAAAGTTTTCCACGCTTGGCGATCTTTCTGCCCTTCAATAGCATCGACAACAACACTATACACCGACTCACCTACGCGATCATTATATTGATCATTCAGCTCTAAATGATGCTTTTTCACCAAACGATCAAGTTCTTCTTTGACTTTGCCTTGTGGATTGTAAATCGATTCATCCGCATAGGCATAGGCATAAACACTGCCAATCTCATTTAGCTCGCTTGGGCTAAATAATTTAACAACATTAGGTTGTTCCGCACTCATTTTTACAATAAATACAGCCTGATAAGTTTTGCTATAAGATTTTGTTGAATCATAGACTTGAATTGCAAGATCATTCAGTTGTTGTTTTAAAGACAATGGGGTTACAGCACCTGAGGCTTGAGTTGTATCTACACCCAAAGATTTACTGAAACCGTTCACCATATTTTCAAGTGGTGAACCTTTACCAACTTCTTCAATTGATTTTGCCTGATTTAATTCAGTACGATTAATAGTTGTAGCATTGCCATAATTAAGAATATTCATATCTGTTTTAAACTTGAGTATCCCTGATGCCTTGGTTTTAAACTGAATATCATAATCAATACGAACTGCACGACCCTGCTTGTCTAATGCAACATCCATCAGCACAGGGTTATGACTGCCCTGACGTGCTAACTCTTTTTTCACATCAGCTTGATGCTGATCCCACAACACTTTAAAGGCTTTAGCATCTTTAAATTCTTTAGATGCATAAGATTCAAAGCGTTGATCAAGTTCTGTTTTTTCAGTCGAAAAAACCGTGTTTATAAATGATGGTGCATCTTCAGAGGTTACGCTTTGTGGTTTGTTCACTGTATTATGAACAAGTAGATCAATCTCATGCTCTTCCATACACGATTGAATATCTCCAATGGCAGGGCGTTTTTTCTGTACAGTCATTGCCTGACATTGCTCAGCACTTAAAGTACCTTCATCATCGGAAGAATCAGCTTCTTCTGTATCTGTCGAAGCAGCATTTATTGCTTCATTACACTCACTCGTACACATTGTAGCAGCATCGACAGCAGCACTACTTGCTGCAACAGCGCATTCACCTGCCGTTTCACAATCTGCCTCTTCATCATCTGCTGTACGATCATCATCAGAATTAAACTGTGCATTGACTAATTTATAGAGGTTTTGACTTGCACGGTATGCCTCAGCTTCTTGTGCACTCATCCCATAGGTTGACAATGAATCTGCGTCATCTGAAGAAGCATCTGCATATTCAGCAATTACATCGCTAGAGGCTGCATCTGCTGTAGCGTCGTTATTAGGAAATACACTCGACATTTTAGCTTGAAAATAGGGTTTATTTATTTGCTCATATAAACGTGCTTGTAAGAGCCATTCCTCAAGTGAAATTTTCAAACGAATTTTATCGACTGCACCTTGAGCCTTATCTTGTGCATTTAATGAAACTGTTTCGATATTTTGAGCATCTGCCAATAAATAAGGTAAAGCCGATGATTCTTTTAAATAGGAAACCAATGCTTTTACATCGAGCTTTTCAAGATCTTTTTTATATTTTGAAAAATCAATATAAGCGAGTGAATTCTGACTGTCTTTATTGACCATAAAAGGCATCAATGCAAAATAATTGGTGTAAAACTTATATGCATTAAAGTCGACGACCATGGGTACTTTGGCTTGTACCAATAAGGTTGGTTTTTCATATCTAACCGTCAAATTCATCGATGCCATTTTTTGCTTATAATGTACCGAACCATCATAGCTAAATTGCATTTCACTCAGCAATTTCATGACAAAACCTTCAATTTTTTTAGAACGTGAAGACGATGCCGAAGATGATTCGCCTAATTCTTCTGCTGCAATAGCTTGATAAAGCTGTTGCAATTGTACCGAACTTAAATTGATACGCTGTGCTTTGAGTACTGCTTGTACCTGTTTTTCAAGCTCAGGATCGGCAAATCTAGATTGATTTGAAATATTTTCTTTGCTTACGCTTGCATTATCAACCGCAAATTTAAACGTGCCATTATAATCATAACTTGGATAGTCAAACATGGCATTAAGACCATCGCTTGCCCGCTGATCAAGAGCATTGGTTGTTGCATTATTGGATTTAATGACGTGAGATGAACAAGCAGTTAAACTGAGTGCAAACAAACATAAACTTAATTTTTTTAGGCGCATAATATTCTTCAAATATCTTGTTTCTTTATAATTAAAATCTAAAAATAAATTTAGATCCACAATAAAAATCATTTTAATTTTATCAAAAAAGTTAAAAAACACACTCTACATTTTGTATCTAATTCGCTTTTCTGACATTTTTTTTAGTTACAGTTATCAATGCATTCAACTCATTTAAATTGAATAATAAATCCATTGCTTAAAAGCCCATAACTATATTTGTATTCAGGATTACGACACATGCCAGCATATAAAGCGCCCGTACGAGATATCCGCTTCTTAATGAATGAAGTATTTGACTACGCATCACATTACAAAACACTGTCTAACGGTGAAAATGCCGATGCAGACACCATTAACATGATTATTGATGGTGCAGCAGACTTTTGTGAAAATGTACTTTCACCACTCAACCAATCAGGTGATGAAGAAGGGTGTCATTTTAAAGATGGTGAAGTGACTACACCAAAAGGTTTTAAGGAAGCTTACGATCAATTTGTTCAAGGCGGATGGCAAGGTTTGTCTTATCCTGAAGAATTTGGTGGTCAAGGCTTACCGATGTCTTTAAACCTCGTTAAATCTGAAATGATGGGGACTGCAAACTGGTCTTTCACTATGTATCCAGGTTTAAGTATGGGCTGTATGAACACCATCATGCAGTTTGGTACAGATGAGCAAAAAGCAACGTATATGCCTCATCTCACTGCGGGTACTTGGTCAGGTACAATGTGTTTGACTGAACCTCAGTGCGGTACCGACTTAGGACAAGTGAAAACTAAAGCAGAGCCAAATACAGATGGTACTTATGCCATTACAGGAACGAAAATTTTCATCTCTGCAGGTGAACATGATTTAACAGACAATATTGTTCACATTGTTCTTGCCCGTCTTCCAGATGCACCTGCAGGCACAAAAGGTATTTCATTATTCATCGTACCTAAATTCATTCCAACTGCAGATGGCGGTGTAGGTGAACGTAATCCTGTAACTTGCGGTTCAATTGAACATAAAATGGGGATTCGTGCTTCAGCTACTGCTGTGCTTAACTTTGATGCTGCAACTGGTTACCTCATCGGTGAAATCAACAAAGGTCTACATGCAATGTTTACCTTTATGAATACCGCACGTATCGGTACGGCTGTTCAAGGTTTGGCACATGCTGAATTGTCTTTCCAAGGTGCATTACCATACGCAAAAGACCGTATGTCTATGCGTGCCCTTTCTGGTAAAAAAGATCCTGAGCGTGTTGCAGATGCCATCATTCACCATGCTGATGTCCGCCGTATGTTGTTGACGCAAAAAGCATTTGCTGAAGGTGGTCGTTCAATGATTTATCACGCTGCACAGCTAGCGGATAAAATGACCGATGCCCTCCTTCAAGGCGATCAAGCGAAATATGATGAATATGATGACAAACTTGGTTTCTATACCCCAATTTTGAAAGGCTTCTTGACTGAAATGGGTTTAGAGTCTGCAAACTTAGGTATGCAAGTGCTAGGTGGTCACGGTTATATCAAAGAGCATGGCATGGAACAAATTGCCCGTGATGCACGTATCTCAACACTCTATGAAGGAACGACAGGTATTCAAGCATTAGACTTGATTGGTCGTAAAGTTTTACTTTCTTCTAAAGGAAAGGTAGTTCGTGAATACACTGCTGAAATCTTGAAATTCTGTGGTGTTCATGCACGTAATAAATACATGCGCCGTTTTGCATGGGATTTAACTAAAATCTGTGCACAGTGGAATGCTTTAACTGTACGTATCATGCTTGCAGCACGTAAAGACCGTGACATCGTATCTTCTGCTTCTGTCGATTTTTTGATGTTCTCTGGTTATGCGATGATGGCATACTATTGGGCACAACAAGCTGCTGTTGCTTCAGAAAAATTGGCATCGGGTGAGGGTGCTGAAGTTCCTGAATTCTATAAAGCAAAAATCAAACTTGCTGATTTCTATTTTGAACAATTGCTTCCACGTTCACAAGGTCATGCTGAATCTATGGTGAATCCATCTAAAACAATGATGTCTCTTGATGCTGAACACTTTAGCTTTGACTACTAAGTTGTAAGTTTTTAGAAAAAGCAAAAGACCGCCTAGGCGGTCTTTTTTAAATTTAATAGATGAGCATTTAATCTAATCACATTATGAAACGGCAGCCCACAACATAGAAAGACCCGCAAAAAGTAACATTGCATCAAGTAATAAATTAAACACTCGTTCGGAAATATTCAAAACAAATAACTTCCCAAAATAATTTCCGAACATTAAAGATAAACCCACAAGAAAACCCGCAAGAATCACTTCTGATTTTAAAATGCCTAAAGTACCAAAGGCTATACTTTTTGAAGCATACAATGCAAAAGAAGATGCTGCCTCTGTTGCCAGTAATGCTTCCTTGGTTAAACCAAAACCACTAAAAACTGGCAACAACAATGGACCTGTAGAAAATACCAAACCCGTCAAATAACCGAGTAATGCACCAGCAAGAAATAAATGAAAATTATTTAATTTTAAACCTTTACGTTTTGCAAAATGTCGCAATGGAATCAATAATATAAAAAACAATCCTATACATATATTGGACACTTTCGCAGGCATAACCCACAGTGTATTTGCGCCCAATACAGCAGCAGGAATACCGACACTCGTAAACAGCAAAAAAGCTTTTATATTTAGTTCATGTCGCCATAACATCACACGTGAAATATTTCCCATAATCGCAGCAATTGCCATGATTGGTACTGCCAATTTAGCCCCGAAAATATAAGCAAGTATGGGTAATAAAATAATAGATGAGCCAGTTCCGACAATACCGCTAATCATGCCTGAAAGTACACCAATCAGTGCCAACACCACATAAATCATGATCTGATTTTTTGTCCAACTATATTAAAGAAACTCTTCCAATACTGAATTTAGGAACACATGTCCTTTCTCGGTACATGCAATACGATTTGGATCATTTACCATCAATTTACGTTGTTGCAATGATGCCACTAACTCAGCAATTTCTGACAAATCCGTACCTGTACGCTCAGCATACAGTGAAGCGTCTACGCCATTGTTTAAACGTAAAGCATTCATCATAAACTCAAACGGCATGTCATCATGTTCAAGGCGTTTAAATTGCAGATTTTCCGCAGGTACTTTAGCTAAATAATCTTTTGGTAAACGCGTTTTTTGAAAACGATATACACCATCAACTTGTGTCACTTTTCCATGTGCACCTGCACCAATCGCCAAATAATCACCAAATTGCCAATAATTAAGATTATGTGCTGACGGTTTTTCCTTACGCCAAGCTGACACTTCATAATTGATAAAACCATTGGCTTTTAAATAAGTTTCACCCAGTTCTTGAATGTCTTCCAACACTTCATCGACAGGTAAAATTGGTTGTGTTCGGAAAAATACTGTATTCGGTTCAATGGTCAATTGATACCACGAAATATGCGTTGCTCCACTTTCTACAGCCAGTTTTAAATCAAGCAATGCCTGCTCTAAAGTCTGCTCAGGTAAGCCATGCATCAAGTCAACATTGACTCGCTTAAAGCCAGCTTCTTTTGCATTTTTAATGGCAAAAATCGCATCATTATTACTATGAATACGACCAAGTTTTTGCAAATGGTCGGTGTTAAAACTTTGTACACCAATCGATAAACGGTTAATGCCTGCTTCTAAATAACCTGCAAATGGATCATGCTCTACTGTCCCAGGATTAGCTTCTAAGGTGATTTCGCAATCTTGCTCAAAAGATAATAATGCCTTGAGTTTAGCAAAAAGCCATTGATAACCTTTAGCAGAAATTAATGATGGTGTTCCCCCACCAATAAATACACTATGAATTTCTCGCCCTTGGGCAAAGTCAATTTGCGTTTTAAAGTCTTCGACCAATGCCTGTAAATATTCTTGTTCTAAATCCAGTGATAACTTTCCGTCAGGCACGGCATGTGAATTAAAATCACAATACGGACATTTCCGCACACACCATGGCATGTGAATATATAAAGAAAGTGGAATCAGTGCAGGATTTAAATCAGCCAAAGGACAGCTCAAAACAAAGAGATAATGCACAATTTTAACATGAGTTCTACATTCACATTCGCTCAACTTTCTATTTTGCTTTAGACTGAAAGCAAAATGATAAAAAGCAAAGGTATAAAATGATGAAAATTGCGAGCCAATTATTTTTCCTTTTACCCTTAGCCATGGGGATTGGGATTGCCATGACCTTTCAGACAGCACTCAATACACAATTACGTGAATATTTACATTCTCCACTGCAAGCTGCCCTTTTATCATTTTTAATTGGTACAATAGTGCTCGCCGTTTTAGTGATCATTCAAACGACCTTGCAAGCCGTATCTAAACCGAGTTTGCATGAATTAAACATGATCCCTTGGTACTTATGGCTCGGTGGCTGTTTGGGTGTATATGCAATTAGTATTAGCATTTACACTGCTCCAAAACTTGGATTTTTAACACTTTCTGGCTTAATTATTTTTGGTCAAATTTTAATGTCGATGTTGATCGATCACTTTGGGCTTCTAGGTTCAGAGAAAACCCCGATCAATTGGCAACGTTTTTTAGGTGGCGTGGTGATTTTTATTGGTGTGCTTCTCACTCTACAACGCTAACCCATTTATTTTCTAAGCACATTTAAAACGAGTATTTTCTGTGTCTGCATCGACCAAAGCCACAACTACCCGCTTTGAATTAAAGCAACTATTTCATCTAATGCTCCCTATTTTAGTCACTCAATTTGCCTATGCAGGTTTTGGACTAATTGATACCATTATGGCAGGACATATGTCCGCCGAAGACCTTGCAGCTATCGCAGTCGGAGTTGGGTTATGGATTCCTGTCATGTTGTTATTTAGTGGCATTATGATTGCAACCACACCTTTAGTGGCTGAAGCCAACGGCGCACGAACCCCTGAAAAAATCCCTTCAATTGTCCGTCAGTCACTTTGGATTGCCTTGATTCTCGGCATTATTGCAATGCTGATTTTACAAGCCACACCCTTACTACTCCCGTTATTTGGTGTCCCTGATTCTTTACTTCCTAAAGCAAGTCTGTTTTTACATGCGATTGCATTCGGTATGCCCGCAGTCACCATGTATTCAGCTCTACGCAACTACTCTGAAGCCTTAGGATTTCCACGACCTGTAACAGCCCTGAGCTTAGGGGCTTTAGTGGCACTTATTCCGCTAAACTTTATTTTTATGTATGGTTTGGGTCCTATTCCGCATTTGGGCAGTGCAGGCTGTGGTTTTGCAACGGCAATTTTACAATGGCTGATGCTTATTATTTTAGCGATCTATGTATTTAAAGCAAAACGCTATCAAAAAACTCAACCGTTGACGCATTGGGAAAAAATGAATCCCGTACTGATTAAGCGTATTTTGAAATTAGGCTTACCAATTGGTTTAGCTATTTTCTTTGAAGTGAGCATTTTTAGCACAGGGGCAATTGTACTAAGCACACTGGGTGAAGTCACCATCGCCGCCCACCAAATCGCCATTTCCGTCACCTCTCAACTGTTTATGATTCCAATGTCTTTGGCACTTGCATTGACTATTCGAGTCGGAACTTATTATGGTGAAAAAAATTGGGTGGCTATGCGTAAAGTACAAAGACTCGGCTTACTCACTGCAACGGGTTTTGCATTTATTACCATGCTTCTGATGTGGTTACTACGTGCTGACATTGTCGCAGTTTACACCTCTAATTCTGAAGTAACACAAATCGCAATTTATTTAATTATCTTTGCGATTGCTTATCAACTCATGGATGCATGGCAAGTCAGTGCAGCAGGCTGTTTACGTGGTATGCAAGACACCAAAGGTCCAATGTGGATTACCATGCTTGCCTATTGGATTATCGCCTTCCCTGTCGGAATCTACTTGGCACGTTATACTGAAATGGGTGCAGCGGGTGTTTGGATTGGGTTGATTGTCGGTTTAAGTATCGCTTGTGTTTTACTACTCACACGCCTACGTATGAACAATCAACGCTTAATACAATCATCAAATTAAAAATAAAGCATTTAGCATTCAAGAATAGATAAGCTCAAAATTACTCCGCCTCCTTTTAAAAAATTAGAGGGAGGTAATTTTGAAATACTTTACAACTGACCTATTGCTACTTTTAAACCTGATGGAATGTCCGATTCACTTTCAACATCTTTCACAATCACTTGACCTACAATCACATCTACCCCATTAAACGTCATGGTGGGAGAACCATAGAGTTCATAGCCTTCATTTAAAGCTTTGGTCACTTTGGCACAGAAATTCACATCATCTTCACCTGTTAAATATCGGTACACTTTTGTCATTTGATTTTCCTCAGACACAATATCTGCTTATTCTACGCTTTTCTGCATGCTACATCTTTCGACTAAATACAATCAAAATATTGAAAAATAGCCAATGCGAAACAATATCTTAACAATTTGAAGTAGGCAGTCATGTAAATGTCACCTATGATCAAAACAATCATTATATTCTTCTTGTCGAAGGGCGCATCAGCATGTCAAAAAATGCAAGTACACCAGGCCGCCGCTTTATGAAGCTTGCGAGTATGACTGCAAGTATTGCGACAAAAACTGTTTCCAACTCCATTCGTAATTTTAATGCCGATGAAGACAAAAAAAATGAAGCTCGTAGTCAGCTTTTTCAAGATATTGGTCTACAAATTGCCGATACCTTAGGCGAGATGAAAGGCGCGGCAATGAAAGTTGGGCAGATTGCCTCACAATATAAAGATATTTTCCCACCTGAAGTTGCAAGCGCGATTGCTAAACTACAACGCCAAGCACCAGCCATGCCCTTTGCTGAAATAAAACAACAAGTTGAAAGTGAGCTCAGACAGCCGATCAATAAAGCATTTACCCATTTTGAAGAGCAACCTTTTGCCGCAGCCTCGATTGGTCAAGTCCATAAAGCGATTTTACCCAATGGCACACCTGTCGTAGTAAAAGTACAGTATCCTGGTGTCGATACTGCCTGTGAAAGTGATCTTAAACAGGTTCGTTTAGCCTTACGCTTAATGGGTGTTTTAAAGGTCGATAAAAAACTCCAAGATCGCCTATTTCAAGAAATTCAACACAGTTTACATGAAGAACTCAACTACGAAATTGAAGCACAAAATTTTGAGGTTTTTCGTACCTTTCACCAGAGTTTAGACAGTAAAATTATTATTCCCAAAGTCTTTCCTGAACATTCAACACGGCGTGTTTTAACCTTAAGTTTTGAACAAGGTGAAAGTATTGAAACGGCCAGTACGTGGGACTTAACAATTCGTAATGATATTGGTCGCCGTTTGATTCAGGCATTGGGTCAACAAATGTTTTTTTTAAAGCGATTCCACTGTGACCCACACCCAGGTAACTTTGCTTTTCGTGAAAATGGCAGTGTAATTATTTACGATTTTGGTGGCGTAAAAACCTTATCGACTGACATTATTACTCACTTTAAATCATTGGTTAATGCTGCACGCCAACAAGATATTCCACGTATTGAAGATGAATTAACTGCACTTGATGCACTCGCTGAAAAAAATAAATTTCCTGAAGATTTATATCAGCAATGGTTAGAAGTTTTATTGCGTCCACTGACCACACCTTATGATTTTGCAGAAAATTCAGCTCACCATGATGGGATGAAGCTCGTCAAGAAATCCTTCAAATATTGGGATGTTTTCAAGCCATCACCAGATACATTGATGGTCAACCGAACCATTTCAGGACAATATTGGAATCTTATTCATCTTAAAGTCAATGATGATTTAAACGATGTATTTGAAAGTTTAGTTCCATCCGAACAACTTAATTAAGCATATTTAAATAGATATATTTACAGACCTTTTACAAAATGTTTGTACAACAAAACCTTATTTTAATATTTTTTTAAGTTAGCGAGACTAAATTATCTACATAGAAAGTCGTTATCTCTTTCGACTTTTAATCAACACCTCTTAGAAGTCTATGCAAATATATCCTCCTGCTAGACTTCTTTTTTTATGTTTATTTTGATGCAACACTCTTCAAAATTATTTATTTTTCTTTTGAATACAATCACTCAGAAACCAGCTAAGTAACATCTCTTGACACATATATTGTTATATTATAACATTACAAAATCAACCCAATAAGAGATAAGAAATGCGTACAAATATCCATCCCGAATACCGTGAAGTTTTATTCCATGACACCAACGCTAATGCTTATTTTATCATTGGCAGCACACTCAACAGCAATAACACTCGTGAGTATGAAGGAAAATCATATCCTTACGTCAGCTTAGATATTTCGAGTGCTTCACATCCATTTTATACAGGTGAACAACGCCAAGTGAATAATGATGGTCGTATTGCAAACTTCAATAAACGCTTTGCACGTTTTAAACGCTAAGTATTATTCGATGTAAAGACAGAATACGATGAGTGAAATGAAGCATTCATTAAAAATATAGTTTGACTTTAAAGCCTGAATATCTCCCCAGATTCAGGCTTCTTTTTATTATTAAATATTGATTTTATAAAAGCGCTAAGCGGACTTTAAAAATATTTGAAATAAATAAAAACCCATCGCCAAACACAGCACACCCACGATCATACTCGACAGACTATACATGACAGCTATGTTCATTTGCCCTTGTCTGATTAACTGAAAAGTTTCCAAACCGAAACTTGAAAATGTAGTGAATCCACCAAAAATACCAACCATGACAAAAAGTCGAGTCTCATTTTGCAGTATAGGGTAGCGTTGACTTAAGGCAAAGAAGACGCCTGCAAGAAAACAGCCCAACACATTAATAGACCATGTTGCCCAAGGAAATAAACTCATTGGTCGCACAATGAGTAGCCCTGCACCATAGCGTAAGCAAGCACCTATTGCTCCACCACAAGCGACCAATAACCAATTCATTATATTCTCCACTTCATCAATTTCAGTTCAGTGGATAAGTCTTAATTTATCCACAAGTGATCAATTTCCAAATGCTTTCTTCAATTCCATCATTATGATTTTGTACAATTCAATCTATAGTTCATCACCACATTCAGCTATGATTCTGAGTGAAAAATAAAGGATGATGATTCAATTCATCCTCTCTCATCATAGATCATTCACTGGAGTATGCACATGTCACAGGAATTACTGAATCAACTTCAATCGGGCGAAGCTAAATTTTCCGATGTCATTGCTTTTATTGAAGCTCGTTATACACATACACCAACCGCATTTCAAAATGGTCAGCAACATAATGTAGCCACTGAAAACCAAGGTAGCGCAAAAGTATTTTCATTTGCTCAACTTAATGGGCTTGATCAAACACAAACTTTAAGCCTATTTGCAGAACATTATGCGTCTGTATTGGCGACACCTGAAGCAACCGATCACCAAAACATTCGTCAATTTATACAAAATGGTTGGAATGGTATCAAGTTTGAAGGCACGGCTTTAGTTGTAAAATAATCTCATGCTGCTCCTCCCTTTGTTAAAGGTGAACAGTATGACTGCGCAAGGGGAGGAATTAATAAAATTTATAACTTGATACAGCCCCTTAAGGACGCTCATCGTACTGAGGCAAACTATCACAAATAGTATCCCACTCTGCCTTATAGGCTGTGAAAATATGCATAACAGGCTTGTGTTCTAATGGCGTATCCAATGTTCCAATTCTTAAACGATAAGTATCGGGTGTCTCTGCTTTAATACTGATGATGGGCGAAGCACATTCACTACAAAAACAACGTGCTGTAGTTGGTGTTGATGCAAATTTTTTCAATAAATGTTCACCTTGAACAATTTTAAAATCTGCTTTTTTAATCGGAGCATTGGTAGCAAATGCTGTGCCATTGGCTTTGCGACAACGCTTGCAATGGCATTGAATTACTTCGCCAATTTCACCATGAATTTCATAGCGAATCGCACCGCATAAACAACTGCCTGTATAGATTTTTTCTTCGGACATTTTTACTCCTTCATCAATTGCGAACGCTTTTTAGGATACTAAAAAAATATTCTACGCTCCATTACGATATACATGATGATTGATCCAATTGTAAATATTGCACCACACCCTCACCTGCTGCACGACCTGTCGCAAAACATGCCGTCAACAAATAACCGCCTGTCGGTGCATCCCAATCAAGCATTTCACCACAACAGAAAACATAAGGATTCGATTTCAGCTGTAAATGTTGATTCAGTGCATTTTCACGTACACCACCTGCACAACTAATCGCCTCTTCAATTGGGCGAAAACCATCTAAAGTAATAGCTAAATTTTTAATTTGAAATGCTAATTTTTCAGGCTGCTGCCAAATGGATTTATCGACTAGCTCTCGGA
The DNA here is from genome assembly GCF_048551395.1 of Acinetobacter sp. TY1. NCBI lineage: Bacteria > Pseudomonadati > Pseudomonadota > Gammaproteobacteria > Moraxellales > Moraxellaceae > Acinetobacter > Acinetobacter sp. TY1. Next base: position 215,265 of record NZ_JBLYZK010000001.1, on the reverse strand, counting down.
CTAAATTGGCTTTTGCACTATCTAAACCAGCCTTACGCCAAACATTACTCATCGACTGTTTCTTTGAAGATTGTAATTTTTGCGTAAGCTGTTCAATACTTTGATCGGGCAACAAGTCCAAATGAAGTATCATCGGCTGCCCTACTTTTTGCAAAGTGCGCAATGCTCGACCTTGTTTATAAATCAGCCCACTTTCAAGCCCATAATGTGAGATGACAATATCACCTTGGGTTTTCTGTTGATGGTCAAGCCATGCATCTACACGCTTTAAAGGTTGCCCAAATACAGGCTGCATATAGCTTGACCACTTGCGCTCTACGCCAGCATTACTTGGTTGAAAATTTTCAATGGCATCAGCATTTAACCATTTTTGCCAAGCACCATCACTACCCAAGCGTGACCAAGACACAGCCCCACATGCTAAAACTATCGCATCAAATTTCTGCTCAAATTGTTGCTGATTTTTTTGATCTAAAATAGTGAGTTGATTGTCAGCCAAATTCATAATTTGATGCCTATAATGGAATTTTACGCCTTGTTCCATCAAGCGTTTTAACCAAGCTCGAAGCAGCGGTGCAGCTTTCATTTCAATGGGAAAAATTCGTCCTGAACTGCCTGTATATGATTCAATACCTAGACCTTGCATCCACGCTTGAATCCATTTTGCATCCCATTGTTCAACCCAAGGCTTTAACCATTCTACGTGGTCATAACGTTGAATAAACTGTGTAACAGGTTCTGCATGAGAAATATTCAAACCAGTTTTGCCTGCCATCAAAAATTTACGTGCAGCAGAAGGCTTTTGTTCAAAAACATGAATCTCTAGTTGAGTACTCTTAAGCTGACTCAATACTTCGGCAGTCATCAATCCAGCAGGCCCTGCACCAATAATGGCAACTTTTTTAATTTGCATCTGCTGGCTCAGAAGCTTGTGCATTTTGACCTTGTATAGGCATGAAATCATCAAAACGCGTGGTGTAACTTTCAGGTTTTGAAATAATCAATTGCTGACACAGCTCACCACGTTCTAAATATTTAATTTCAAAATGAGTTCTTGCCGATGTCGCAGGAATGACCTCTTTGACATAAGGTAATTTCCAAACATCAATGAGTTGCTTTTCTGCCTCGGCAATATATTCAGGAATATTACTCGCCAATGTCACCGTGCCATTCACCCGTAAACGTGAAACCAAAAACTCAAAAAATGGCATATTCAACCAACGCTGAGCGGGATTATGTGGCTCAGGGTTTGGATAAAGAATAAAAAACTGTTCGACTTGTGCAGGAAAAAGTGCATGAACAACCCATGGCACAGCATCCGCATGCATAGGTATTAAATTTTTTTGACCTTCAAGTTGATGTTGTTTTTGCATCGCTACAAATTTTTCACGTGTTCGCTCAATTGCAATCAATTGCTGTTCAGGATTTTGCTCTGTAAACAGTAAGGCATGCTTACCTTTTCCTGCACCAATCTCCACACAAATCGGCTGATTTTCAATAGAAATAAAATCACGAGGCGCATGCATACGCTGTGCTTGAAATTGACGAATCGGCATAATCAGATCAAACTAAGAGAAATCAAATGTAAGTCTAACAATTCCTGACTCGCTTTCCTATTTTTTCACTTATTTTTGGAGTATTTCATGTCTGTTCCACGTACATTTCCTTGCCCACGTTGTGGTGAACCATCTACTTGGGAAGGTAATGAATTTCGCCCTTTTTGCTCAGAGCGTTGCAAGATGATTGATTTGGGTGCTTGGGCAAGTGACGAATATAAACTTCCAACTGAAGATGCCCCGCAAGCAGAAGACAATTAGATTTTTAGTGATTTAAATTAAACAAATATACAAAAAACAACAATTCAATCACATTCTTAATGTAGTATATTTTACAGTTACATTAAAAAGTAGCTTTAAACTTTTTTGAAAAAGTTCATATTTTCGTCATCATTATAATTTATAACTCATTTTAAGCTGTATTAAATCTAATTCAAAAACTGCTTAAAATGACTTTAGGAGTATTATCATGCATATAAGTTTAAAAATTTTACTTTCCACTTTCATGCTACTTTCTATTTTTTTTGTAACGTTAGGTCTGTATAGCCTTGATCTATTGTTACTTAGCGTTGCTATTCTATTTATCGTTGCTTCCATATTAATTGTTCTTGAAGCAAAACAATCGTTACATAATCCATTTAGTCACTAAAAAAGATACAATCAGATGTACAAGATAAGCGATAGATATAAAATAGAAAGTAACAATATATAAAAATATACGTAAACATTTTTAATGTTGCCTAAGGACAAAAAACTTTTCATTAAATTGACAAAATACTTTTAGCTTTGTAAAAACAAAAAAAATAATAAAAAATATAATATCGCCCCTGATCTAAAAAGATTAAGGGCTTTTTAATTTTAACCCGCTTTTCCTGCAACAAAAGGGTTATGTTGTTTTTCAAAACCAATCGTACTCATTGGCCCATGCCCTGAAATAAACTGTGTTTCATCAGGTAAACTAAAACATTCACGATGTATTGATTCAATCAGTTGAGCATGATTACCTCGTGGAAAATCAGTACGACCAATAGAACCTTTAAACAACACATCACCTGTCCATAGAACACCATAATTTTTATTGTAAAAAACTACATGACCTGGTGTATGACCTGGTGCAAAACGAACTTCAAATTCTTCTTGCCCAAGTTTTAAGACTTCACCACCCTCTAGCCACTGATTGACAATGACAGGTTCTGGAATGGGGAAGCCATAACGAGCGGAGACTTCTTGAATCATATCCAACCAAAATTGATCTTCTTTATGTGGCCCAATCACAGGAACATTCCATATTTTAACCAATGCACCCACAGCTCCAGCATGATCTAAATGACCATGTGTCAACCATAGCGCTTTCACTGTTAAGCCCAATGCTTCAACTTCAGCTTGAAGTTTTTCAGCATCACCGCCCGCATCAATCAAAACAGCTTCTTTAGTTTCTGAATCCCAAATAATCGAACAATTTTGTTGAAATGCCGTGACAGGTACAATTTTAACTTGCAGCATACATTTCTCCTGCCACCTTGAAATAGAAAATCTTGAAATAAAAATTTTATGAAATGAGTGTCTGTTTCAATGCATCAAGCTGTGCTTGAACCAATGTACTCAATAATTGAATATGATCTGCTCGATCATTCAGTGCCGGAATATACGCATAGTGCTTTCCGCCCGCATGCATAAAAAGTTCAGCATTTTGTAAAGCAAGCTCTTCAAGTGTTTCCAAGCAATCTGCTGAAAATGCAGGACTCAAGACTTGCACAGAAGCCACACCTTGCTCAGCCCACTCTTGCAGTATTCGATCTGTATAAGGCTTAACCCATTCTTGTTTCCCAAAACGCGATTGAAAGCTAATAGCCCATTGCGTTTCATTTAAACCGAGTGCCTGTGCAACTTTTTTTGCAGTGATACGACAGCGCTCAGCATAAGGATCGCCTTTATCAGCATAAGGTTGTGGAATACCATGAAATGACATCAACAATTTATCAGCTTGACCATGTTCGGACTGATAATCTCGCACACTTGCAGCCAATGCTTCAATATATAAAGGATGTTGATAATAATCACGAATCAGACTTAGACCCGGTAAATTACGCTGAGTCTTCACCCAATCCGCTATCGCATCATATAACGGTGCTGTCGATGTTGCAGAATATTGCGGAAATAAGGGCAATAAGATGACATGATCATATTGAGCTTGTGTCGCATTCGCCAAAATGGTTGAAATCCCTGGCGTACCATACGTCATTGCAGGAACAATATTTATTTCAAATTCAGGATATACAGAAATAATTTGCTGTTGAAGCGCTTGAACCTGTTGATTTAAAATTAAGCGCATTGGAGAATCTTCAGTCCAAATCTGCGCATACGCTTGCGCCACTTTTTTAGGACGAAAAGGTAAAACAAAACTGTACAGAATGATCTTCCACAAAAATTTAGGAATCTCAATTACTCGACCATCTGACAGAAACTCTTCAAGGAATCGGCGAACACCAGAAGTGGTTGGTTCATCTGGTGTTCCCAAATTTGCAATCATCACCAAAATTTTAGGCTTTACAGACATTCTCTTAAATTCCAACACACTTTTAGACATCTAATATAGTACCTGATGCTCTACGGGACACGTACTTTATCAATATGATGTTTTCATCATCCCCGATTGATGAAAAGTTCAAAGAATCGGTGTGCGACGCCCAATTTGGCCGTCACCTTCAATTAATTTTAAAGCTTTTGCGGTCATTTGCCAAAGCATACGTTGACGATCATCACGTCCTACAGGTACAACCCATTCATTTTGACGCATTTGTTGCTTAATGGTATGTAATGCGCGAATATTAATCTGTGCACGAGAAACAGCGTGCGCTCGAGGCATGACCCTCAAAGCATCATTGAGACCTGTATTATTCAAATGTTCATTAAGTACTTTTGAGAAAAATTCTTCAGGCATTTGTTCACGAAATTCGCTAGAAAGTACTTTCACCAATTCAAGCCAACTCATCTCACGCATTGGCGTTAATTCTCTAAAGTTACCATCCTGATAGGCATGCATGCGGTAATCAAAGCTAAAAATTTCATTGCTATACACTTTTGGTAAAGTCAAAAATGGATCAACTTCTTTTAAGCCATGTACGGTAGTTTGTTCTGAGCGAGCTTTAGCAAGTTCTGATTTTAACTTATCAATCTCATCTTGTAATACTTGTAAATTTTGTGGACGCACCCAACCAACAACTGGATAACGCTCTAACATTTGCGGCATATAAGAACGAACTGCTAACTCTAGATCACGTAATGTTTTATAAGTTACGACTTGTTCGACTTCTTTTTGTAGCTGATGACGGAATTCTTTAAACTTATCTTTCAATGCAGTAGTCTGATCTTGTAGATCATTTTGCCGTGTTTCAGGTGCATCATGCATAAAGACAATTATTGGTTTTTGTTTGGTGACTGCATAAATGTATTCAAGATGCATATAACCTACACCTGATACAGATTGCTCCCCATACTGGCTACCCAAGAGCAATAAAACATAATCGCAGTCATCAATTTGACGACGTGCAAAAGCAGTACTCAATGGCGTCCGTTGTTCAAGCCCCCATGAAAAAAAGCCCATTCCAATCAGAGTCTGAGTCACCACCATTCGTTCAGGCTGCATTTCTTTGCCTGATGTTGTAATAAAAACTTGATAACGCTTATCGAGCATAGGTAAACCCTTTTCTCTCTCACATCCTTAAAGTTCAAACCTTCCCCAAAGTCGATTTGATGGTTACATGCCCTATACTTATGAAAAGTAAAAACAAACATATGGCCGAACTATTTTAGTTCAGTTTATCAACAATATTTTCAATTGACCACGTAATATTTTGTAAAATCATATGCCTAAGCACAGGTTGTAATACTGAGGCATTATTTCCACTCGTAAAACATCTTAATCTAATTTGATTATTTTGTAGCTTTTCTGATACTAAACTATTTTTAATTAAAATTCTTGAAGTTTGTCTTGCAACAGCATGTCCCGAATCAATCAAAGTGAATTGCTCAGGATACAACTGCTGAATTGTTTGTTTTAAAAATGGATAATGCGTACAACCTAAGACCAAATAGTCTGCGCCTTGATCAACTACAGGTTGTAGTATTTTTTTCAAACTATTAATACATGCTTCACTACTCTGCTCTCCTGCCTCAACAAAAGGAACTAAATCTAAGCAAGTGACAGGTAAAACTTGTACTCCCAAAGGCTCCGCAAAATGATGTACAACTTCTTTTATTAATTGACCACGAAATGTTGCAGGTGTTGCCAATACTGAAACAACCTTACTTTTACTCTGTAGAACCGCCGGTTTTAAGGCAGGTACTAAGCCGATGATTGGGAAATCATCGCCATAATGTGAACGCAAATAATCTAGGCTAAATGCTGAGGCGGTATTACATGCCACAACCGCAACTTTACAACCTTGTCGATAGAGCCATTCAATTGCATGCGCAGTCAGTTCACGAATATTTTGATCCGTCCGTGGGCCATACGGTACATGTGCTGTATCTGCATAATACAAAATACGTTCATTTGGCAGATATGTCGCAATCTCCTGAGCAACGGATAAGCCGCCTATTCCAGAATCAAAAATACCAATCGGTGCATCTGCTGAAGCCCGAGGCATTGGATTTTCTAAAGGATATAAAGGAAGAATAGCGCTCATTTGATCCACTGCATTTATGAGTCAACAATAATAAATTAAGCTTAAACCTCATGTGCCTAATTGCAAGTGCAAATCACCACTTTGTAACGATAATATAGCTTCACCTTGTTCATTTTCTAGTAGGCTTCCATATTCAACTAAATGAAAGAATGCATTGCGCTGAATTAAAGCATTGATGCCAAAACGAATATGTACATAAGGTCGAAGTTCACCTTGATACTCACGCATAAAAATTGGATGCTCAGCATCAACTATAACAATGTCTTGATTGGTTGTCGTAACTTGTAAATACCTCTGTCCTTCAAGCTCAACTTGATCGACTTGATTAACCAACAAAGGCTCGTCTTCAACCTCAATTTCAATTTGCTCAATAGGCGTCTTTAAATAGAATTTTCCATCTTCTTTCCAAAGTACTTTGGTGAATAAGTCTAGTAAAGGCTGACGCTTGATCAATTGACCTTCGTGCCACCACTCTCCATTGGCTTTTACCCTCAAATCCATTTTGCCACAATGCTTTGGCTTCCAGTCTGCTATAGGCGGTATTGACCTTTTGTGACTGACGTGTACATCTTTTAAGTATTGTGCAATGTTCGTTAAATTTTTATGATCAGAATCAGACTGATATTGCGCTTCTGAGCTTGAATTATTTTGATTTACCATGGTTTATACCTTGCTGACTTAAAAATAATACGACTCAGCCAATTGGCTAGATCAAGGTTTATAACTATACTAGCGCAAAATATATGAATGATATGAATATATATTCATATCAGTGAAATTTAGAACACTCACGGCAGCACCGATTTATTGTTTTTCAACTTAATAATCAATAAATGCATACGGTTGCCACCCCTTGAAATATGAGGAGTCCTACATGGAACACATCGAACGTGAAGCGATGGAGTTTGACGTAGTCATCGTAGGCGCAGGCCCTGCAGGTCTTTCTGCTGCGATTAAAATTCGTCAATTGGCTATTGAAAACAATCTTCCAGACCTTTCTGTCTGTGTGGTTGAAAAAGGCTCTGAAGTTGGTGCGCATATCCTTTCTGGTGCTGTACTTGAACCTCGTGCAATCAATGAACTTTTCCCAAATTGGAAAGAAGAAGGTGCACCTTTAAATGTGCCTGTGACTGAAGACAAGACTTATTTCTTAATGTCTGCTGAAAAGTCACAAGAAGCGCCACATTGGATGGTGCCTAAAACGATGCATAATGACGGTAACTATGTTATTTCATTGGGTAATGTTGTTCGTTGGTTAGGTACGAAAGCTGAAGAATTAGAAGTCTCTATCTTCCCTGGTTTTGCTGCATCTGAGATCCTTTATCATGCGGACGGTTCTGTAAAAGGCATCCAAACAGGTGATATGGGTATTGGCAAAGATGGCGAACCTACGCATAACTTTACACCAGGTTACGAACTTCATGCGAAATACACCATTTTTGCTGAAGGTTGCCGTGGTCACTTAGGTAAACGCCTACTTGCTAAATTTGATTTAGACAAAGATGCTGATCCGCAACATTACGGTATTGGTATTAAAGAACTTTGGGAAATAGATCCTGCAAAACATAAACCTGGTTTAGTGATGCATGGTTCAGGCTGGCCTTTAACTGAAACGGGTTCTTCAGGTGGTTGGTGGTTATATCACGCTGAAAATAACCAAGTGACTTTGGGTATGATCACGGATTTATCTTATGAAAATCCAAACATGTATCCATTTGCAGAAATGCAACGTTGGAAAACACATCCGCTGATCAAGCAATATCTTGAAGGTGGTAAACGTATTTCTTATGGCGCACGTGCAGTGGTAAAAGGTGGTTTAAACTCTTTACCTAAATTGACGTTCCCTGGTGGTTGCTTGATTGGTGATGATGCAGGTTTCTTAAACTTTGCAAAAATCAAAGGCTCTCACACTGCAATGAAATCAGGCATGCTATGTGGTGAAGCTGTATTTGAAGCAATTGCTGCTGGTGTAGAAAAAGGTGGTGATTTAGCTGTTGCTCGTGTCACTGAAGGCGAAGATCTCTTTGCTAAAGAATTGACTGCGTACACAGACAAATTCAACAATAGTTGGTTAAAAGAAGAGTTACACCGTTCACGTAACTTCGGCCCTGCAATGCACAAATTCGGTTTGTGGATGGGTGGTGCATTTAACTTTATCGATCAAAACATCTTTAAAGTGCCATTCACTTTGCATGATTTAGCACCTGATTTCAGCGTGTTGAAAACTGTAGATACTGCGACATTCAAACCGACCTATCCTAAAGCAGATGGTAAAATTACGTTTGACCGTTTGTCTTCGGTATTCGTCTCAAATACCGTACATGAAGAAAATCAGCCTGCGCATTTGAAATTGACTGATGCTTCTATTCCTGTAAACGTAAACTTACCAAAATGGGATGAGCCTGCTCAACGTTATTGCCCTGCTGGTGTTTATGAAATCATGGAAAATGATGATGGTTCTAAGCGTTTCCAAATTAACGCTGCAAACTGTGTACATTGTAAGACATGTGATATTAAAGACCCATCACAAAACATCACTTGGGTAACACCTGAAGGTGGTGGTGGTCCAAATTATCCTAACATGTAATCTTTATTGAGATAAAAATAAACCCGCTGAATGCGGGTTTATTAATTTCACTTCTGACTTTTTATTGATATTGAGTCAATATCAAAGACAATCTAGCCTTTCTGTACCAAATAATGAAATTCTTTATTACCCTGCTCATCTAGTTTTTCTTCTTGCAATAACAACTCATGTCCAAGATGCATACAAAATTTAGGAATATCCCAAGACGTTGAATTATCCGTTGCAAAAACTTCAACAATATCCCCTGATTGAGATTTACGAATTGCCTGATGCAACATCATCACAGGTTCAGGACAACGTAAACCACGTGTATTTAACTGAATGCTCGGTGCAGGCAATTGTTCAGACATCATCAAACTCAAACTTAATTTAGACTTTGTATATTTTAACACAAAGTCTATTTATGATGATCTGCTTATGATCTCAAGCACCAGGATGACGCAAGCATTCATCTTTCTCCTGTTTATTCGATAGACATCTGTATTTTCTTCGGTATGATAAAATTTACATTTTTGAAATAAGTATCTTCAGGAAAGATCATGCAAGACGAATCAGGCCCATCGTGGGGTATGCGCGGTTTACGTAAATGGTTAGGAACTGCGCCCGAAACCCGCGATGAACTGCTCAAATTGGTTCAGGATTCTCGTCGTTTTTTAGAACCTGATACTGTCGCAATGTTAGAAGGCGTATTAGACCTTCCTGCAACAAAAGTTCGTGAAGTGATGACACCACGCACATCTATGGTTAGCTTACAAGAAGATGACCAAATTCTTGATATTTTACATGTTTTAGTTGAATCAGCGCATTCACGTTTTCCAGTCTTTTCATCAGACCAACCAGACAATGTTGTTGGTATTTTACTTGCTAAAGATTTATTGCCATTTATGACTGATCCTTCAGTCAATGTCGACATTCGTAATTTAATGCGTCAACCGTTGTTTGTCCCTGAAAGTGCGCGTTCAGACCAACTGTTACGTATGTTAAAAAACACTCAAACGCATATTGCAATTGTGATTGACGAATATGGCACAACGTCAGGCTTAGTCACCTTAGAAGATATACTTGAAGAAATTGTCGGCGAAATTGAAGACGAACATGACAATGTCGATGAAGAAGCGCAATTTATTGTTCCTGACAATGACCATACCACGGCAAATACATGGATCGTTCAAGCACTTACACCAATTGAACACTTTAACACAGTTTTAGATGCAGACTTTTCTGACGATGAAGTAGAAACTGTCGGGGGATTATTGCTTCAGGAAATTGGATTGGTGAGTGATTTACAAGGACAAGTGATTGAACTTGAAGATTGGCAATTTACCATCATTGAAGCAGATGCCCGCACTATTCATCTGATTCGAGCTGTACGTAAATGAGAGCCTACTTTGACAAGCTGTTAAATTCTTCACAACAACAAAAACAGTTACCAATGATTTATCCCCTGATCATTTCATTGATCGCAGGTGCGGTGTTTAGTTTAGCACTAGCACCTTTTCATTGGTGGTGGCTTGCCATCTTGTCACCTGCTTTGCTCTATGCATGTTTGCATCAGCGTACACCAAAACAAGCCTTTGCGATTGGTCTAAGCTATGGCTTCGGCTTATGGTTTGTCGGTGCTTTTTGGCTATACACCTCTATTCATGTATATGGCGATACCAATGCATTCTTAAGTGTGTTGATGATTGCGATCATGGCATTGGTCATGGGTTTATTCAGTGCAGTTCAAACATGGTTTTACCGCCGTTTTTTCCCTGAAACCCCACTCACCTTTGCGCCAATTTGGGTTTTCTTTGAATGGGCTAAAACTTGGGTCTTTACAGGATTCCCTTGGCTCTTTGCAGGCTACGCCTTTACTGAACGCTTACTCGACAATTATGCGCCGCTGTTTGGTGTATTCGCCGTTTCATTTGTGGTGATTATTCTTGCATCTGCTTTGGTTGAGATTTTACGACGTAAATGGTTTTGGGCAATTCCTTCCGTACTGTTAATTTTAGGTGCTTGGGCTGCATCATCTATCCAATTTGTACAACCCAAAGCTGAAAAGCCATTATCGGTTTCATTGGTGCAAGGTAATATTCCACAAGATCTTAAATGGCTGACCGAATACCAAGTCAAAACAGTTCAAATTTATGTCAAACTCAGTCAAACGGAATGGGGACGTGATCTCATCGTTTGGCCTGAATCGTCTATTCCTATGTTTCAAACTGATGCGCCCGTACCTGAGCTCATTGAATACATGAAACAAATGGGGCAAAAACACAAAACTTCATGGGTTACAGGCATTCCATATTGGGACTTAAAAGAGTCAGAGCAAAATGGCTTCCCAATGTATTACAACAGCATGATGGCAATGGGAGATCAGGCTTCAGGTTTATATAAAAAACAACGTCTGGTACCATTTGGAGAATACATTCCTCTTTCAGGTTTACTCAGTTGGGTACTTCCTGCTTTGCAAAATGATCCCTCTATGAGTGGTTTCTCTCGTGGCAACAGCGATCAAAAACCTTTTAAAATTAAAGGACATAATCTTGCTGCCGCAGTTTGCTATGAAGTGGCATATCCTAATTTAACACGGCGTAATGCAGCACAAAGTGACTTCTTGGTGACCGTATCGAATGATGCATGGTTCACAGGCACCGCAGGTCCTTTACAACATCTGCAAATGGTACAAATGCGTGCCAAAGAAAATGGTCGTTGGTTTATTCGTGCTACCAATACAGGTGTAACTGCATTTATTGATCACAATGGTCATATTGTTAGTCGTGCGCCAATGGAAAAAGAAGCTGTACTACGTGGTGACTTACCTGCAATGCAAGGACATACTTGGTATACTCGTTTCAGTGATTGGCCGATTTTAGTATTCTCATTCTTATTACTTCTTTTAGGTTCATTCTATCGTCCTAAAGTGGTCGATGTTAGCTTTAAATCTAGACGCTAATAAAATTAAATTCTTTAAAAAAAACAAAGCAATGCTTTGTTTTTTTTTATACTTAAAATATGACAAAGCTTTCAATAGCTCTCAATCCTACAGTAGTTTCGTGCCTAAGGGGACTATCGTATCGGGCACACATAATACAACATGCCCATCTTGATTATGAAAACTCGTAACTAAACATTCTGATTGAATCGATCCAATTTGTTTTTTTGGAAAATTTATCACAGCAACGACTTGCTTACCGATTAAATCATCAAGTTGATAAAAGTCCGTAATTTGCGCACTTGATTTTTTGACCCCAATATCTTCACCAAAATATATATGTAAAATATAAGCAGGCTTACGCGCTTTTGCAAAAACTTCTGCTGAAATAATTTCCCCGACTCGTAACTCTACTTTTAAAAAATCATCCCACTCTATATTTTGCATTATTTTTCGACCTTTTCATCTACCTGTTTTTTATACTATAAGGTGAGTACTCAATAAAATCCTGAATGAAAAATGACAAACAATCCCACAAAAAAGACAGTTTTTATTTTTCTAAATTTTAAACTCTTAGAATCAAAAAAGCCGAGATATTGCTCGGCTTTTGGCATCTTCCATCGAAAAGATTATAATTGTACAGCCAAATAAGAAACCATCACCGCAAGAAAAAGCATCGGAATATGGCGGTATAAATGAATAGAATATTGTTCTATTTTAGAGCTTAACTTTGTTTGAAGTTGCACGCTCATCATATTCAAGGCGCTATAAAAACTTAAAATCGCTAATGCACTAAATACGCTGACTGCCATAAATCCAATCATGATTTGGCTACTTGCATCTGCACCGTGTAACAGGTTTAAAAAGACCTGACTCACAGGCAATAAACTTAAGATTAAGAGTACAGATTTCAGCATTGACCAATGAAAAATGCTGATTTCATCTGATAATATTAATGCTTTCATCATATTCTCCCTGCCAAAGTGACTGTATTAATACTATTATGCAAGCTTTAAATTAAATAAAAAGTCTATTTTTATCCATACTTTAAGTTTCTTGTAACTATTAGCTATGGGAATAATTCTTATTATAACTATCAAATAACAATGTTTTAAATTTTATATATTTTTCAGAACTTTAGGATTATTTTGTGAATTAAGAAAGATTATCACTTCACTCTGCATTGATTTACTCAATTAAGCCAAGTGATAAATATTCTCTTATTTTTAAAATCAGTCCCTCTGCTATTAGGAGAAGGTTAGGAAAATGTTTTTATTTAAAATACTCACATCTTCTTACTGAGCTTAATCTTCACCCTGAGTTATATATCGTACAAAAGGAGAAACTTAAAATTTAAATGAACTTAATATTCAAGTTTTTCCTTTTACACAAACTCTAATTATTACGGCTGATAATAAATATCAGCATCATTTCCTTCGCCACCTTGTTTACCGTCAGCGCCAAAAGAATATAAATCGAAAGTACGTCCTTCAGAACCTGGGATGACATATTGCAAATCATTTTCCCAACTGTCTTTTGGATATTTTCCACCTTTAATATAACCGCCTTGCACCCAATTTTTCGCTGTTGCAGGCTGAGTAATCAAGGCTTCTAAACCGCCTTCTTGCGAATTTGGATAATGCCCATTGTCCAATTTATATTGATCTAGTGAACCAGCAATATTTTGTAATGCAATTTTTGTGGTATCGACTTTGGCTTTTTCACCACGACCCATTACGTTTGGCACAATCAATGCCGCAAGCACACCCAAAATAACAATTACAACCATGACTTCAATTAATGTAAAACCTGATTGTCTATGTGACACTTTCCGTTGCATTCAAATTCTCTCTTACACAATTCATTATAGGAATAGTTGGCTAAATCATATTATTCATATTGACGATTGGCAACATTACTGCAATCACAATCACCAAAACAATACCTGCCATAAACACGAGCATCAATGGCTCAAGCAATGCCAATAATGTTGAAATAAATGTGGTCACTTCACGATCTTGCATCACCGAGGCTTTATCGAGCATACGGTCTAGTTCACCTGAAACCTCACCACTTTTAATCATCTGTACCATCATTGGTGGGAAATAACCACAACGCTCAAGCTGTGTAGCCAAATTTCCGCCTTCTGTGACTTTTTCTGCTGCCAAATTGACGGCATCTCGAATAATCCAATTACTACTCACCGCAGCACCAATTTTTAAAGCATCAACCAAAGGTACACCTGAGCGTGTCAAAATAGACAAGGTACTTGCAAAGCGTGCAGCATTTATACCACGCGATAATTTACCAAATAATGGCAATTTGAGTGTTAAACGATCAAAGGTATAATGCCCTGCTGAAGTTCGTAGGAAACGCACCAATACAAATAGTCCAACAACTGAACCAACAATCAGAAATGGCCATGCTGCTCGAATGAATGCGCTGGTTTTCATCATCGCCACCGTAATCCACGGCAATGCTTGTTTACTTTGATCAAAGGTTTTGACAATGTCAGGCACGACATAAGTCATTAAGCCCATAATAATACCGAAAGACATCAGCATCAAAATAATCGGATAAATCATTGCACCCTGAATTTTTTTTTGCATGGCATAGCTATTTTCAGTGTAATCGGCAAGCTGATCTAAAATCAGATCCAAATGCCCTGAACGCTCGCCTGCGGCAATGGTTGCCAAATACAAATCAGGAAAACGTCCAATTTGTTGCATCGCCTGTGCGAGTGAATGTCCTTCTAAAACCTTTGATCGAACGGACAATAATAAATTTTGTACGTGAACTTTTTCACTTTGCTTAGCGACCGCTCGTAAAGCTTCTTCAAGTGGAATAGACGCTGCCACAAGAACAGATAACTGACGTGTCATTAATGCAAGATCATAAGCAGAAAATTTTTTTTGAAAAAAACCTGATGTTTTATTCTTATCTTTCTGTTCGACAGCCTCTACACTGACAGGAATCCACTCCTTATCACGAAGTTGCTGACGAATTTGACGTGCGGAATCGCCTTCCAACACACCTTTTTGCTGCTTGCCTGCAGCATCCATGGCAGTAAATTGATATGCGGGCATTACAATGCTCTAATTTTCCAAAAATGTAGGTCTAGCTGTTGCACTTGACCCTTAAAATCATTCATATTTGTATATAAATAACAGTTACACTCTAACATAAGCCCCAGCTGATCACTAAATATTTAAATAGGTACAATCGAAATTTATGCCGCAGTCACGCTCTGATTTTACATCACCCATTTACCGTGTTCGAGTCGCTGTTCCGGTCTATTTACATGACTGTTTCGATTATCAAGTTACAGCTGATCAATATGATCAAGCTCAAATTGGGGCACGTGTAGCAGTATCTTTTGGTCGTCAACAACTCACAGGTATCATTACCGAAAAACTGCCCTTAGATACACCAATTAATCCCGCATTTAAACTCAAAATGATTACTGAGTTACTCGATGATCAGGCATTACTAAATGCGCCTATGCTAAAGCTTTTGACATGGTCAGCGCAGTATTACCAATTTCCGATTGGTGAGGTGATGCATGCCGCTTTACCTGCTATTTTACGCCAAGGTAAACCCTATAATTTACTTACACGTAATTGGAAAGTGACCGATTTAGAGGCTGAAAATAAATTATCTAAAAATGCCATTAAACAACGTGAAGCCTTTAAAATCTTAAAGTTGCATCCTAAAGGCACACTCGAAAATATTTTAAATTTAAGTGGGATTGAAACTACAACGCTCAAAGCCCTTGAGAAAAAAGGCTTTGTACAATGTATACTTGAAGCACAAGACTTTACCCCAGAACCTGTACAACTTTCGCAAATGCCACTCACAGCGAATGATGAGCAAAAGAAAGCCATTCATCGTATTTTAAAAGCTCACAATAAATATCAAGCTTTTCTACTTGATGGCTTAACAGGCAGTGGTAAAACTGAAGTTTATTTACAAATCATGCACAAGGTTTTAGAGCAAGGTAAACAGGTTTTGGTACTTGTGCCTGAAATCGGACTGACTCCGCAAACCATTAGCCGTTTCCAATCTCGTTTTCATTGTAATATCGCCTTGCTACACTCAGGTTTAAATGACACTAAACGCCTACAAGCATGGCAATATGCACAAACAGGTAAAGCCTCAATTATTTTAGGCACACGCTCTGCGATTTACACCCCAATTGCTAATTTGGGTTTAATTATTTTAGATGAAGAACACGACCTTTCGTTTAAACAACAAGAAGGCTTTCGCTATCATGCCCGTGATGTGGCTTTGTACCGTGGCTATTTAGAAAATTGCCCTGTTGTTTTAGGCTCTGCCACGCCAAGTATTGAGTGCTATCATCTTGCTGAGCAAAACAAACTCACGCGTTTAGAACTCAATCAGCGTGCTGGAAATGCCGTGATGCCAAAAATGCATTTGATTGATTTAAAAATTGCGAAAAAGCAACATGGCATCAGTGAGCAACTTATTTCAGAAATAAAGAAGCGCTTAGAGAAAAAAGAGCAAGTACTTATTTTTCTCAATCGCCGTGGCTATGCCCCTGTTGTGCTGTGCGAAAGCTGTGCGTGGCAAGCCAATTGCCCGCATTGTGATGCGCACTTTACCTTACACATGAAGCCTTATTCACATTTACATTGTCACCACTGCGGAACCATTAATCGTGTGCCTGATGCGTGCCCACAGTGCAATCAAAAAAATCTCAAACCGATTGGTTTAGGTACAGCAAAACTTGAAGAAGGTTTAAATGAACTGTTCCCCGATTTCCCTGTACTACGTGTTGACCGTGACTCCACCAGTAAAGTCGGGAGTTGGCAAAAAATTTACGACCAAATTCAAAAAAGTGAACCGACGATTTTACTTGGTACACAAATGCTCGCCAAAGGACACCATTTTCCCTATGTCACCTTAGTGGCTATTTTAGATATTGATGGCGGTCTACTCAGTGTTGATTTTCGTGCCCCTGAACGTACAGCACAACTGATTACTCAAGTATCAGGTCGCTCAGGTCGTGGCGATAAAAAAGGTGATGTTTATTTACAAACGTTAAGACCCGATCACCCCATGCTCAATTTATTACTCGAAAAAGATTATCGAGCATTCGCCAAACAGACTTTAAGTGATCGACAATTGGCACTCCTACCACCCTGTCGTTATGCCATTTTAATCCGTTGTGAATCTCGCAGTCAGGATGAAAATCAAAACTTTCTGAGTACGATGGCACAACAACTTCGACAGCAATCTGAAGAAGGTTTAATTGATATTTGGGGACCAATTCCTGCTCCAATGGAACGTAAAGCAGGACGTTTTCAAGCACATATGGTGCTACTCTCAATGCATCGGGCGAAACTACATTTTTATGTGCAACCATGGTGGCAACACCTTTTACACATTAAATCATCAACAATGAAAATTACCATTGATGTCGATCCGCAAGAGTTCAGCTAATTTTTTATGTTTAATTTGTAAAAATACAGCTTATTTTCTCCATAAATTAAATATGGTCTGAATTATTTTCAGGCTACAATCCTTCTTAATTTAAAAATAATATCAGGACACACTGCATGTCTTTGTTACTGCAAATTACGCTATTTCTTGGCGCTGCCTTGATCTTTGTTCCACTTGGTAAAAAACTTGGAATTGCCACCGTTCTAGGCTATCTCTTTACAGGTATTCTCCTTGGTCCAAACGTACTGAATATTGCCAATGATCCTGAATCAATTATGGAACTCGCTGAATTTGGTGTAATTCTATTGATGTTCCTCATTGGACTGGAGCTACGACCACAACGTCTATGGGAAATGCGTCAATCCATTTTTATCACGGGAACCTTGCAAGTGGTTGCAACAGGACTTGTACTGATGGGTACGGTCTTTTTGTTGTTTCAGCAATCGCTCTCTGCTAGTTTTGTCATTGGCTTTGCACTCGCTTTGTCATCAACAGCATTTGTCTTGCAATTACTCAATGAAAAACAACAACTCAATACCACATATGGTCAGCAAGCATTTTCAATTTTACTGTTCCAAGATATTGCGGCCATTCCATTACTTGCTGTCATTCCAATGCTTGCGGGTGCAAATGGTAACAGCACCCATCATGGTATCGCTTACTTTGCCTTAATTATTGCGGCATTTAGTGGATTATTCCTATTTAGTCGTTACATCATGCGCCCTTTTTTCCGTTTTGTTGCCAAAAGCGGTGCGACTGAACTCATCACCGCCGCAGGTTTATTTATTGTTCTAGGTGTCGTTTTATTGATGGATACCATTGGTATCAGCACAACACTCGGCGCATTTCTAACAGGCGTTTTACTTGCCGATTCAGAATTCCGTCACGAACTTGAAGCAAGCGTTGCTCCCTTCAAAGGCTTACTACTCGGTTTATTTTTTATGACTGTGGGCATGACGACTGAAATTTCATTATTAGTCGAACATCCATTGCTAATTATTGGTGGGGCAGCTTTACTGATTCTGATCAAAGCCATCGTAATGACCGGCATTGCACGCTATAAGAAGTACAATTGGAACACAAGTCTCATGATCGGAGCATGTTTGGCACAAGGTGGGGAGTTTGCCTTTGTGGTACTAAATGTAGCTCGGAGTGAAAAAGTTCTAACGACTGCTATTACTGAACCTGCAATACTGATTGTGACAATTTCGATGGTACTGACACCCATTGTCTTTTGGCTCGTTTCCGACAAAATTGTGCCTTATCTCAATAAAAATAATACACCTAAATATGATGAAATCCCCAACAGTCATCCTCTAATGATTATTGCCGGTTTTGGTCGAGTTGGACAAATCGTGGCACGTTTGGCACATATGCAACACTTCCCTTTTACCGCCATTGATAACAACCTACAACGCATTGATTTTGTCAGACGTTATAGTGGTACATTATATTATGGTGATGTTACACAACCAGACCTACTACGTTCAGCAGGGATCGAACACGCTAAAGTTTTTGTTTTAGCCATTGATGATGTAGAAGACAGTATCAATGTCGTGCGTCATATCAGCTTAAATTATCCAAATCTAACGTTATTGGTTCGTGCTCGTGATCGCTATCACATGCATTTACTACGTGATTTAGGCGTAAAGCATATTTGGCGTGAAACTTATCTAACCTCACTCGGTATGGGATATCGTGCACTCTGTGAATTGGGCATCAGTAAAGAAGCCGCGTATGACAGCGTTGAATTATTCCGTAATTACGATGAAGAATTACTTTCACGCCAACAACGTATTTATACAGATGAACAAAAAGTCTTTGAAAGTTATCGTGATTTTCTTTCTGAACTTGAACATTTATTTGAAAGCGATGCACAAGCCTCACAACTTGATCATGAAAAATTTGAAGACAATGTCGATTTAGATGAGTCAGGTTTAGAACGTAAACCCCCTGAACATTATCAAAAAGATCGTATTGACGTGACCCGTGAAACTGAAGAAAAACGCAATAATCTGAATTAATTCAATTTAAATATTGAAATGGGGTTCGGCGAAGTATTTTGCTGAACCTCATTTTTATATGCACAGATTTTCACTGCAATTTCCTCTATTATGGAGGCTTGTGATTTATAATATCGCCACCATCTAAACAGGGATTTGGAGAATTTTATGACTGATTTACGTCAACGTTTTTATATTGATGATAGCCCTGTGCGTGGTGAAGTTGTTCACTTAGAAGAGGCTTTACAAACCATCCTTGCACAGCGTGATTATGCCCCTGCCGTTCAAGTATTATTGGGTGAAATGCTCAGTGCAATTGCCTTACTAGCAAGTACTTTGAAAATCAAAGGTCGTGTAAGCTTACAAATTCAAGCGCAAGGGACGTTTAAATGGGCGATGGCTGAATGCAGCCACTTGGGCGAAGTTCGTGCACTCGCTGACTATGAAGAAGATCTTCGTTTTATGCAGGGTGATACAAGTCAGACTGTTCTATCATCACTCATGAATCCTGTATTATTCATCAATATTGATCCTGAACACGGTGAGCGTTATCAAGGAATTGTGGCCTTAGACAAACCGACTTTGGCTGAATGCTTGGTTCAATATTACGATTTATCTGCGCAAATTCCGACTCGTATTGTTTTAGGCAGTACTGCACAACGTGCAGGTGGTTTACTCATTCAATTGTTACCGCGCAACAATGAAGAAGAGCAACAGCAAATTGATGAAGATATTTGGCCGCGTTTAAAACTACTCACTGAAACGCTTAAAATTGCAGAATTAACTGACTTAAGTGCAGAAGAAATTTTATATCGTTTATATAACGAAGAAGAAGTTCGTTTGCCTGGCGTTGAAAAACTACAATTTAGTTGTACCTGTTCACATGATAAATGTGCAAATGCACTGATTCAAATTGGACTCGATGCTGTGAAAGAAACACTTGAACATCAAAACCCAATTGAAATGGATTGTCAGTTCTGTAATGCAAAGTATTCGTTCACTGCCAAAGAGTCTTTAAGCTTATTTGGTGAGCATTTAAGCTAATCTAAACAATTACTTATAGATATTTTTCTCAAAAGAAACATTGCATTCCCCCAAAAAAGAGTGATCCTGTAATCACTCTTTTTTATTAAAAATGAATAAAAGACAAAAAATGGGGAAAATAATGAAACAAATTTACGCACTACTTATTAGCTCACTTTTTTTCAGCTCTGCTTTTGCATCAGATTTAGCTGGAAAATGGAAAACCGTAGATGATAAAACAGGTTTTTCACGTGCTGATGTGATGATCACAAAAAATGCCGATGGTACTTATAATGGAAAAATTATCACGATTCGTCCACTACCCGACAAACCACTTGAACCACGCTGTGTGAATTGTAAAGGCAGCCTAAAAAATGTACCGCTTGTAGGCTTACAGATTTTAACTGGCTTTAAAGCCAATCCTAAAACACCGAATGAATTTACCAATGGCACTGTACTTGATCCACTATCAGGTAATGTCTATAACGGCAAAGCCAAAATTACACCAAGAGGCAATCGTTTAACCATGCGTGGATATATTGGTGTGTCTTTACTTGGTCGTTCAGCAACATGGATTCGTATCGATTAATATATAGGCTTAGATATTCATCATCAAAAGCGCTTCGGCGCTTTTTTATAGCGGTCAACCAACTTTGAGTCAGCCGATCATGTGAAATATAAAAATAATTCCAAATAGTCAATCACTTTGACTTTTGATAATTTTATGTGATGTTTTAACTTATTATTTTTAAACATAAAATTGAAAAACATTCCTTTGTTGTTATAAAATTAGACTTTTTACTCTAATCTTATTTCATCAGGGAAATATGAAATGATTATACGAAATATCATAATGGCGAGCTTACTCACTTCTCTTTCAACATGGGCACTTGCAGAAACCGAAGACCTAATAATTGGCAAGTGGAAAACCATTGATGACCGTACTGGCTACTCACGTGCAGATGTCGTCGTGAAAAAGAATAGTGATGGCACATACACAGGTACAATTGTTGAAACTCGTACCGTACCAGGTCGACCAAAAATGGAAACCTGTACCAAATGTCCTGGTCATCTAAAAAATAAACCCTATATTGGCTTACCCTTTATTTATGGTTTCAAACAAAATCCAGATAATCCTTATGAATATATGGATGGTAAAATTCTCGATCCAATTGGTGGAAAAATATATAAAGGCAAAGCACGTATTGCTACAAATGGTAAGCATATGACCTTACGTGGCTATGTCGGTGTGTCAGTTATTGGTCGTAGTGTGACTTGGATCAAATATTAAACTTTATTCGAATTTCTCTTACCATAATTTATGTTATGCCCTGTTCATCAGGGCATTTTTGTTGTCATTATTAATCACCATCACTTAATTAAACTTTGAAACAATTTATTAACGTTTTAGCACTATTTTCTTCTGCAAAAATCGCTTAAAACTTAAATAAATCAAAACAATCTATGGTGTAACGATGGCCGAAAATTTTTATGATGCATTAGGAGTAAAACGTGATGCGACGCCTGATGAAATAAAAAAAGCGTATCGTAAACTTGCCCGTAAATATCATCCTGATGTCAGCAAAGAAAAGAATGCTGAAGAGAAAATGCAGGCGATTAATGTCGCTTATGACACACTCAGCAATGAAGAAAAGAAAAAACAATATGACTTTGAACTTGATCATCCACAAGGATTTGCTCAAGGGGGCAATCAAGGCTTTGATGGTGCGCAGTTCTATCGACAAGGTAGTACTTCGGGCTCACAAGATTTTAGTGGCTTTGAAGATTTATTTGGACGTTTTGGTGGTGGCTTTGGTGGTGGACGACAACAAGAATATAGTCAACGAGGCAATTATCAACAACGAAGCTATCGTGGCGAAGATCAACATGCATCGATAGAAGTTGACCCTACTGTTGCCTATGAAGGCTCAACACAACATATTTCACTGCAAATTCCTACCTATAATGTTTATGGTGAACCAGAAGTTCAACGTAAGACTTTGGAAGTTAAAATTCCAAAAGGCATGAAAGCTGGTCAACAAATTCGACTATCCGGACAGGGGCAAGCGGGCAGTAATGGTGGTGAAAATGGCGACCTCTATATTGAAATTCAATATCGTCATACTGACAAGTTACGTGTTGAAGGCGCAGATGTCTATTACACTGTGGATATTGCACCATGGGAAGCGGCATTAGGGCAAGCCATTGAACTGAATACCCCTGCGGGTACAGTCAAAGTGAATATTCCAAAGAATGCACGTAACCAACAACAATTGCGCTTAAAAGATAAAGGTATTCCAGCCAAAGTCCCAGGTCATTTATATCTCGTTTTAAATATTGTTCAACCTCTAGCAAATAGTGAAGCTGAACAACAAGCGTATCAAGATTTTGCACAAGCATTTTCAGACTTTAATCCACGTACATAAATATCGCTTGAAAACGAAATTTAAGATATATAGCCATATTTGATGATGACAAAAATTGCTCAGAAGGAAGAATATTATGACTACAATTCATTATCGTGAAATTATCTGTGAAGGCGCTCAAGATGTAGAAATTATTGATGAAACACTCAGTTTTGATCTACAACATTTTGCGCAAGCCTGCGGTCAAAGCCCAACATGGATACTGCAATTGCTTGAATATGAAATTTTACCTGCACGACCAGATGAACGGATCCATCAATTTTTTGGTGACGATGTACTTAGAGCACGCCGAGCATATCGTCTCCAAAGGGACTTTGATGCGAGCTTTACAGCAGTTGCTATGATGATGGACTTACTTGACGAAGTTCAACTTTTACGTAAACAAGCTAAACAGATGCAGATACAACACCACTAATTCTTTTCAAATTGTTAAAGTCGGATGACAGTTCAATATTTAACCGTCATGATGTTT
This sequence comes from Acinetobacter sp. TY1, assembly GCF_048551395.1. Taxonomy (NCBI): domain Bacteria; kingdom Pseudomonadati; phylum Pseudomonadota; class Gammaproteobacteria; order Moraxellales; family Moraxellaceae; genus Acinetobacter; species Acinetobacter sp. TY1. The sequence continues at coordinate 192,127 of NZ_JBLYZK010000001.1, read as the reverse complement.
GTTCTGTCTTTCAGGTCTTATTTGAAGAGGTTACTCCACTCCATGAATTCCAAGGTAGTGAATAAAAAAATTAAACATATGTTTCCTGAATATCAGGATCTTGTTACCACACTGCGCCATGATGATCCGCATTTTGCTCGGCTCTTTAACGACCACCATGAACTTGATCAGCATATTGCGCAGCTAGAACTCAATCCACTCAGTCATATTCAAGAAGATATTGAAATGCTGAAAAGGAAAAAGTTAAAACTGAAAGATGAGCTGTATCAAATCTTACAAAAAACAGCACCTCAGTAAAAATATACTTTCGATCCTCTACAGACGCTCATTTTAAGCGAGTCATTTTTTCGACTTCTTTGAGGGTCTGTTTAATGGGTTCATAATCAAGAAACCAGAGTAAATTGACATGCTGATTTTTATGTTGTTGTGCAAGCATGTCTATTACACTGCGCTCCCCACGCCCCATCAAATGACGTCGATAAAAATAAAGAATCAGCATTGCTGTCGAAAGAAGCATAACGATTAGCATAATCCAAAAACCAATCGGGTTTTTAAGTCCTGGAATAAATTCAAAATTCATTCCATACACCCCTGTGAGTAAAGTCAGTGGAGCAAACACAGCTGTAATTATTGCTAAAATACGCATATTTTCATTGGTTTGATTGGAAATAGCGGAGAAGTGTAAATCTATCGCAGACTGAATTGCATTATTTAAGCGTGCTGTATATTTTTGAATACGTTCCACATGACTGACTAAATCATTAATTCGAACTAATATGATGTCTTGTTTTCCGACTCTTTTTTTCGACTTGGCATGCCCGTGATTTTCAATAATTTCACCACGCAATTCTTGTAATACATCAATCTGCTCCTCACACAGATTTTCCACCTGTTGAAAAGCCATATTTTCTTGAAACAATTGTTGCCAACGGGTAAAACGACGATTACCCTGCAAAAGTTCTTGTTGCCAAAATTCAACGCGCTTACTCAGTGGTGCACGTAAATCAAGATAATCATCGACCATACTATTGAGTAGACGTAACTGTAAATCCAAAGCAGAAGCTGCCATTTTACGCGGCTTATTTTGCTCATCTACGGGTTTTGCAGCAATCGTTTGCACTCGCGTTAAATAATTTTCTAAAGCACGATTTCCACGTTCTCGAATGGTGATTAAAATATTATTTGTGGTAATAAAACTTACAGGTGTTGTGGTCAACCCAAAGAGACGCTCATGTTCTTCAAGTGCATTCTCACCACTTACAATTTGATCTGTCGGTGTAATCAGTTTACGAAAGATTAATAAATCATAATCATCCATGGTATCAAAAGTACATGGATGCTCAATATTTTGAATGTCCTTGACATGTAATTCATTCAGTCGAAGTTGAGTGCAGTCATACACATCTTGTTGCCACTGCTCTAAGCGATGAATAACATCATCCCGATAACAATCGACCCATGTAAATTCAGGTTCAACGTTTACGATTGGCTGCAACTGAATATACATCTGTTGTGAAGCAGCATGTACGTAAAAATAATAAATCTGCATAAAGATACTCAGGTCATCGGTGGTCTTTTTTTTATTGAGTCATTATTCGTAAACAATTGCTCGTCTGCATTGTACTGCGATTTTGAAGTCAGCGTCACGCCCAAAGAGTAATGCTATTTATCAAGATGATTTCTTGTTATGAAAAATAAAAAAGCCTGCTTAATGCAGGCTTTCCTATACAAATTAAAACAACGAACAATTAAAGTTGTTCGATGTCTTTCATTGTCAATTTAATACGACCACGGTTATCAACATCAGCAACTTGTACTTGGATGTCCTGACCTTCAGATAAAATATCTGTTACATTCGCAACACGTTCATTTGAGATTTGAGAAATGTGAAGTAAACCATCAGTACCAGGAAGGATGTTTACAAACGCACCGAACTCAACGATACGAATCACTTTACCTTTGTAAATTGTACCTGGTTCAATTTCAGCAGTAAGCGCTTGGATTTTAGCAACCGCAGCCATCGCAGCCGCTTTAGTTTCACCAAATACACGAACTGTACCGTTATCTTCGATATCAATTGCTGCTTTAGTTTCTTCAGTAATTGCACGAATTGTCGCACCACCTTTACCAATCACATCACGGATCTTATCAGGGTTGATATTGATCACTTGGAATGTTGGTGCATGCATTGAAATTTCAGGACGAGCACGTGAAATCACTTGGTTCATTTCATTGAGAATGTGCATACGACCTGCATACGCTTGGTTCAATGCAGCTTCCATGATTTCTTCAGTGATACCTTCAATCTTGATATCCATTTGAAGTGCAGTAATACCGTTTGCAGAACCTGCTACTTTAAAGTCCATGTCACCTAAGTGATCTTCATCACCCAAGATGTCAGAAAGAACTGCGAAACGTTCACCTTCTTTCACTAGACCCATTGCGATACCCGCAACTGGTGCTTTAAGTGGAACACCTGCGTCCATAAGTGATAGTGAAGCACCACATACAGAAGCCATTGAAGATGAACCGTTAGACTCTGTAATGTCAGAAACGATACGAATTACATACGGGAAGCGATCAGCTGGTGGAAGAACGGCTTGAACACCACGACGTGCTAGACGACCATGACCAATTTCACGACGCTTAGGACCAGACTCACGACCTGTTTCACCTACAGAGTATGCAGGGAAGTTGTAGTGCAACATGAAGTTGTCAGTTTTCGTACCCGATAATGTATCAACCATTAACGCATCACGAGTGTTACCCAGTGTAGTCGTAACCAATGCTTGAGTTTCACCACGCGTGAACAATGCAGAACCGTGTGCACGACCCAATACACCCACTTGTACGTCAATTGCACGTACAGTTTTAGTATCACGACCATCAATACGTGGCTTACCAGACAAGATGTTGTCACGTACTGTACGATATTTAAGGTCTTCGAATAATTCATCAACTTCAGCAGCAATGCCTGTTTCGTCATTTTCAGGAACGAACTGAGCAACAGCTTCTACATGAAGTGCATCTAATGCTGCATAACGGTCTTGCTTAACAGCAATGGTATATGCTTCAGAGATTTTAGCTTCAAATGCATCTTTTAATTGAGCAAGAAGCGCTTCATTTTTAGTCGGAGCAACCCAAGTTGATTCAACTGCACCAGCAGCAGCAGCAAATTCTTTAATCGCTTGAATCACAATTTGCATTTCGTCATGACCGAAAAGCACTGCGCCTAACATTTGGTCTTCTGAAAGCTCTTTCGCTTCAGATTCAACCATAAGTACAGCCGATTCTGTACCCGCTACAACAAGATCAAGATCTGATTCTTTCAACTGTTCATGGTTCGGGTTAAGGATGTATTCACCGTTGATTAGACCAACACGTGCACCTGCGATTGGGCCTGCAAATGGAACACCTGCAATAGACATTGCAGCTGAAGCACCAATCATTGCTGCAATATCAGCATCCATAGTTTTATCAGAAGAGATAACCGTTGCTGTTACTTGGATTTCGTTATAGAAACCTTCTGGGAACAATGGACGAATTGGACGGTCAATAAGACGTGAAATTAAAGTTTCAGATTCAGATTGACGACCTTCACGCTTACCATAACCACCAGGGATACGACCCGCAGCATATTGCTTTTCTTGATAGTTAACAGTCAGTGGGAAGAAATCTTGACCCGCTTTTGCTTTTGGTTGAGCAACGATGGCAACCAATACAGTTACGCCACCCATTGTGATTACAACAGTATTTGCTTGACGAGCAACACGACCTGTTTCAAGTACAACATTGTGTTGACCGTATTGAAACTCTTTACGAATAATATTAAACATTGACATATAATTTTCCTGTTTTTTCTTCTGGTGGAGACCCCTAAGGTTTGGCATTCATTTCACCCACTTTAGTGGACTTACATATAAATGACAAAGCTTAGAAGCCGACCTCACCAGACAAAATATATGATTTTTAAACACAAAGAAGGAGCGAATAGTCGCCCCTTCTCATTTATCTAGTCAAAGCTAGATAGACTTTAGTTTCCAGTAATACAGCACTTAACATGCAATAATCCGAAAATAAAAGTTTAAATCGAATTAACGACGTAAACCTAAAGCAGCAATCAATGCAGCATAACGAGTCGCATCTTTACCTTTAAGATAATCAAGAAGCTTACGACGTTGGTTAACCATACGGATTAAACCGCGACGACCGTGGTGATCGTGTTTATGTTCTTTAAAGTGACCTTGTAAATCATTGATTTGCGCAGTTAAAAGAGCAACTTGAACTTCTGGTGAACCTGTGTCGTTTTCAGCGCGAGCGAATTTTGCAACGATCTCTGCGCGATCTGTATTTGTTAAAGCCATTCGATTTCTCCGAGATGCTTATATAAAGTTTTGATACAAATCAAACCAATTCTTCAAAATTAATTTGACTGCCGTGCATCACTACAGCAGCGGACTATTTTAAAGGAAGTGCTCCTAGATTGCAAAGGATTGCATAAAATCTAGCTCAATCTCCCATAATTGATGCCGATAAAAGCATTTGCCATAATGCTATGCCATCGGGGCAATTCAGACACTGACTTTCTCTGTTCTGGCAGGCAAACTAACGATCAATAAAAAAAATGACATCGGATGTAAACGTGAAAATATTTTCAAGCAATACCTGTTATGTGCCCAAAGATTTGAGTGCTATTACCGATATTCAACATGAAGTTTCTGCAGAAGAAGGTGGAATGACTGTAAAGCAAGTTGAAACCATTTGGCGCAGTGTGGAGGATCTTTATAAAACAGGTAATTCACCACTCATTAGTCTGTGTCTACGCCGTCAAGGACAAATCATTCTTAATCGTAGTTTGGGCTATGCACAAGGGAATACATTAGATGGACTTTCCAATAATGCTCAAATTGCCAATGTAGATACCCCTGTTTGCTTATTTTCTGCCTCTAAAATGATTACCGCCATGCTTATCCATCTTCTTGATGAATCTGGTGAAATTAATTTATTGGATCCTGTGAGTCATTATATTCCTGAATATGCACAAAATGGAAAACACCGTGCAACCATTTTCCATTTACTCTCACATCGTGGTGGTATTCCACGTGTAGAAACTGAAGTTACGCCCGATTTACTCTTTGATAAAGAAAAAATTTTGCAAGAACTATATGCATCCAAACCACTTGCACCTGCGGGAAATCAGCTTGCATATCATGCCGTCACAGCAGGCTATATTTTAGGAGAAATCATTGAGCGAGTGACAGGACAAGATATTCGTCAGTTTTTACATGAAAAAATTGAAAAGCCAATGGGTATGCAATATTTCAATTATGGCTTAAAACCTGAATTTCGCCATTTGGTATCACAAAATGTGTCTACAGGTCTACATCCAACTTTAGGTACAGATCTGTATTTGAACCGTGTGCTCGGTGGCGGCTTACAAATGGCAGTCGATGTGACGAATGATCATCGCTTTATGGATACGGTATGCCCAGCAGGTAATATTTATACAAGCGCTGAACAAGCTAATCGTTTTTTTGAAATGTTACTCAATGGTGGCAATTACCAAGGTCAACAAATCTTAAGTCCTCAAACCGTATTCCGTGCGACTTTACCCACATCTAAAACTACCATTGACCACAGTTTGCTTGTTCCAATGCGCTATGCACTCGGTCCAATGCTTGGTAGTAATCCTGTCGGTATTTTTGGTCCAATGACAGGTCAAGCATTCGGGCATCTCGGATTTTCAAATGTATTGTGCTGGGCTGATCCTGAACGGGATATTAGCGTATCGTTTTTAACAACAGGTAAATCTGTCGTCGGTACACATTTAGCAGCCACAGCAAAAGTACTGTATCGAATCGCTCGCGAATGTCCTAAAATTGAGAAAGATCAACGTCGCTCATTATTTGGTACGCATCATTTGGAAACAGACCCCGTTTAAAAATGGTCTTAAAATTTGATCATGTCCAATATTATTGAGCATCAAACGAAAAGCCCCTGATATTTCTACCAGGGGCTTTTCTTTGCGCTGTAGTTTTTTCTATTATTTTTATAATTGTTTAATTTATTGTTATTTTTATCGTTTGTGATTGTTCACATTATTTTGAGACATTCCATGTTCTTACTATGGCATTTCCTTATGTCTCTTATATTGCCATAAATAATTTTAGACGAAAGTCGTATATTACGTATCTTTGTGTAAGCAAAATCGTACAAAATGTAAAACCCATCACACTTTATGTAAATTTATAGCGAAATAATTCTAGACATAAAAAAGCCCTGTAGTCTCTCCCAAAACTACAAGGCTTAGCGGCTGTAAGTTTCCTCTTTCCTGCTTACTTGCAAGTTCGCAGTCTCACGACTTTAAGTTATTTTTATTGTGCGATTTATACTTAACATTCCGTGTTAAGTTCTTTATGAGATTGATCATCTCAAAAATGCTCAATTCGCTCTAGCGCCAATCGCCTGAATCCTTGTAAGCTATTTCGTACACAAGTGCATGACATTAAAAAAAACTTTATGGTCAATTTAGTTCTTTAATTTTATTAACCAATCCACTCAATCTTGATGTTTCAACATTCAGTGATTGTACAAAACTTTTTTTATCAACCAGTAAACTTACTGCCTTTTTTGCCCGTGTAATTGCAGTGTAAATTAGTTCCTGACTCAGCAATTTTTGTGATGCTTGATCTAAAACCACAGCCGTATGGGTAAATTCTGATCCTTGTGATTTATGAATTGTTAAAACAAAAGCTGTTTCGATTTCTTTTGGTAAACGTGTCGCAGCAATCCACTTATCTAAACTAGGAAAATATACTTCAAACTGATCGGCTTGCTCACGATGTCTGAAACAAATACCAATATCTCCATTGGATAGTCCAAGTTGGTAATCGTTATACCCCATCATCACAGGTCGTCCAACATACCAATCACCTTGTCGAGATAACGTTGGCAAGTATGCAAATAACGCTTTTTCCATCTCCTGATTTAAACTTCTCAGCCCCAATACACCATGACGAACTGCGGTTAAAATACGGTATTCATCAAAAGCTTTGGTAATCTTATTGAATAAATTATTTGTATCATCTTCTGTCTTTAAATAAGTAGCGATGCTTTGAAAGTAACTATGAAAACCTACACTTAATTTTTGATAATAACTCGTAACATCTAAACCTGTAACTTGATCAGGTAAATATTCAAGCTGAATCGTATCTTTTTGAATTGTATTTAAATCAATCTTTTGAATTTCACTTGCCACGACAATCCTGTTCTCAAACTGAGCCAATAATTCATTTTCATCTACATTGACTTTTTTTTGTCCTTTTTGCGCTTGAATAAATTTTGCCATTTTTCCAATCAAAGCATCATCACTAAAACGGCGACTTTTCACCAAATTGACACGATTAACGTGTAAGGCTTCAACGTGTTGTAAATCGGCAAGCACTGAACCAACATCAACCGAAGCCAATTGATTGGCATCGCCCAATAAAATCAAACGGCAATGATTTGGTATAGCTTCAAATAATAATGTCGCTAGACTTAGATCAAGCATAGATGCTTCATCAATCACAATTACATCATAAGGCAAAGGTTGACGTGCATTAAAACGGGGCTTTTTTTGATTGCCTAAACCCAATAAGCGATGCAAAGTCATCGGGTTAAAAAGTTTAGGGTTTAAATTAAATGCCTTTAATTTTTCATCTGTTAATGAATTTTGTAATGCCTCACCCATACGTTGTGCTGCTTTTCCTGTTGGGGCTGCCATTGCAATCCGAATATTTGGAATGGCTTGATTTAAAACAGCAATAATTCGGGCAAGCGTATAAGTTTTTCCAGTACCAGGTCCTCCAGTAATAATACTGAAGGCTTGTTCTGCAACCATCGCCAATGCTTTTTTCTGCTGCTCTTCTTCTAATAAATCACTATTTTCAGAAATATTAACTGACTCAATTTTTTGTTGTTTTAATCGTCCGACTTGAATTGCTAAACGGTGCTCAAGTTGCCAGTAACGGTATAAATAAAGAAATTGGTTATCTTCAATAAAAGGTGCAACTTGAGCACGACCATCAAAGCTGCTTATCTGCGTATTTTTAATCATCAATGATTTGAAAGATGATATATCTCGCCCCGCAGCTGCAATACAGCTATCCCCTTGAGTCGTTGCCAATAAGATGTCTTGTGCCAACCGTATCGCTTCTGCATTTGGGTCTGTACCTGTGGAATACTGCGTTAAAACATATTTACTCCATGTCTCAATCCATTGTGGGACTTGACTCTCTAAATCTTGCTTATTTTCCACACAGTTATCCTCAGAGTTATCCATAAAGTTATCAACACACTTACCCACAAAACATATAAGTCGTAACTTTTTGTTTATTCAACCTTTTAAACCACAAATTATGCAGTTTCAGCCCGTTTATTCTCAATAAAATAACCAAGAATTGCATCGAGGCGTAGAATAAATTCTGTACTTGGTCTCCAATAATGATAGCCCTGCTCAGACTGCCCATTCATACCACGTAAATATAAATAAGTCGCTCCACCAAGATCTCGCTCTATTTGATAATCTTCAAGTTGAAGTTTCAAATAACGATGTAAAGCGACCAAGTAAAGTGATGCCTGCAACCAATAACTCGCTTGTGACATACTGCTTTTTACTGCCTCATCATGATAATGCAGTTGGCTTGTACCCAAAAAATTACTCTTATAATCGGCGATGTGATACTTCTTGCCATCAAAAAATACCAAGTCAATTGAGCCTGTCAAATAACGTGCCGAATTGGCATGATTAAACTCAGGCATTGCAATATTTTCTTCTGCAAAGAGCTGATGAATCCGTTGAACAGTCAAAATATGATCTGACAGTGCCAAATAAAATGGGAACTCGGATAAGTGTTCATGTGCTTGCAATTGTCCCAATTTAAAATCAGGAAAAATAGGCGTAGAGAGCACATCCTGTAACCATGCACCAATCCACTCAATGATGGTGTCCTCAAATTGCTCATCATTCGGGAATGCAGTTTGATATTTTTCAATCAACTCCGTTCGTAAAGACGCATAATTGTTTTTAAAACGGCGATGTATTTCTAGATGCCACAAGGCTTGATCATTAAAATCAATATGTTCAAAAATTTCATGTAAAAAATTCCCTGCCACTGTCCCTTTAGGAAAATTTGCTTTCATCCATGTAATAGGTTCAGAAATATGGTCTTGTGTAGCGGATAAAATTATAAATGCTTGCGTTTCAGTCTCATCATCTGCACTTCCCATTTTCTGTTCAGCAACTGCTAGAAAATCCTGCACTTGTGAACGGTTTAAATGCTGTGCCAAAGCGCTGAAACTCGTTTTACCCCGTGCATAAAACCGTTGTTTTGGAAATTCTTCCGCATGTAACTGAGCAATAGCTTCTGTTTTTTCTTTTTCCAAACGAAATGGACGCTCTTTCAGTAAAGGCTCAACAGCACTACCCACATGCTCAAATGCTTCTAGAGGATGACCTCGCCAAAATGCGAGTCCTGTAGTCGATTTAGCTTTAGTATCACTAAGCATGGCATACACACGATAACTCGCACGCGTTAAAGCCACATACCAAAGTCGATGATGTTCAGCTAAAGCACGTTCATTGTGCTGCTGAATGGCTTCAGGAGATAAAATACTGCTGTCATTGATCGCAACTGCACGTTGCTTTTGAGTCTGACCTGTTTGTGCATTGACGTGTTCAATAGTCGAAAAGTTCAGTGTTTTATTGATCTCTTTAAAATCTTTATCGGCGCCGAGTAAGAAAACAAATTTAAATTCTAATCCTTTCGATTGGTGAATGGTCATCAACTGGACGCCTGCCTCATTCGACAATTTACGCTCCATTTCCCATTCACGCTCCATTGGAGAAGTGAGTTGCTTTAAATACCAATGATATAAATTTTGTGCACCTTGATATTCCTCACTGTGTTGACTGAGCAATTCTGTAATATGGCGTAAATTCACTACTACACGTTCATTATCACGGCTTTGTGTTGCGACTAAGTTTGTCCATACCGCATATTGATTCAGTAAATATTGCCAAGCGGTGAGAAACCCTTGATTCAACCAAATTTCACGAATTTGATCGAACTGTTCAATATATTGACTCAAACCATCAGCATTTTGTTCTAATACAATCAATGCCTGTAAATTAAAACCAAAGAGTCGACTAAGCAAAGCTCGTTTAATTTTACCTTCATGGTATGGATGTAAAATTGCACCTAATACAGCACCAACATCCTGCGCAATTGAGCTTTCAAAAACACTTTTTTTCGATGGACGATTAGTACGAATACCTAGAAATTGTAAAGCCGATTGTGCCTTATCTAAGCCATCGTGATTTTTTGAAAGAATAGCAATATCACTTTCATCAATCGGGCGTTGTCCTGACTTTTCAGCAAAATATAAATGTCCTTGAACCCCTTGATTCAATAAATCACATATCTTCCAAGCAACTTGTTCTGCTTCATTTTTTTTATCTTCGAGTTGTAACCATCTTAATGGTTTTGGATTTGCAATGCCTTGATCCATCAAATCAGGATGTGGGCGACTACCTGCCTGTACAGGGGTATAAAAAACCTGTTCACCAAAATCGAGTTGTCGCTGAAATAATGTATCGACTACTTCAACTAGAGGCTCAACTGAGCGATGGTTATAAATCAGATTATACTCATGCCCATCTTTACCAAAAACATCCTGATGCGCCTTTAAAAAGGTCAGCATATCACCACCACGGAAGCCGTAAATCGCTTGTTTACGATCACCGACCATAATCATACAACCTTTTTTTACACGGTTTGGATGTCGCCAAATTTGCGCCAACATGTCATCTTGATCTTGGTTGGTATCTTGGAATTCATCAACAAGAATCAAAGGATATTTGGCATGTATAAAACTTGCAAAACGTTGCCCTTGCTCACCTTGCCCTTTTCCACTGTTTAACGCTTCAGCAAGGGTACGAATTTGTTGTGCAAACGTTGTTTCACCCTTTTGTTGCAAGACTTGTGGTAAACGTTTTCTGACTTCTTGCGCTAAGTAGTATTTTAAAAATGTATTGGTGCCATGCAATTGATTTTCGAAGACCTCAATATCTTCATAAATTTTTAATAATTGTTGTATAAGTGGATGATTATAAAAATCTGATTGTATATTTTCAGGTGCTGCTTTTTTAAAAATTTGTTCTTCTCGTAGAACTTTGATTAGTTTCGCAAAATCTTCTTTTGCCGAATTTAAATGCGTACTTAAATAATGTTTTGCATCATGCTGTTGTAAGGTTGCAATAATTTCAGGAAAACTTTTGGCAAAAATTCGATTGAAACGTCCACCGCGAAATTTCGTTCCATTAATTTGCTTATAGTATTCGCCATTTTCCAAATAGTACGCTTCTAAAGTTTGCAATTGCTCAGGCTGAATCTGTGCCAATTGCACCATTGCTTGCTGAAAAATATCAGCATCTGCACTGGAAAATTGCGGTTCAATAAACTGTGCTGAAGCAAAATTTAAAGTTTGCTCAACCGTTGCAACATAATAGTCAACAGCATGCAGTTCTCCTGCAAACATTAAACTATCGATAATATTTTGCGGTTGTGCCTGAATCCATTCACGCAATACATCATGAATGAGCTGATGACTATAACTTTTTGCATCATCGGTAATTTCAGCACGTTCAATTTTGCCACTTTCAAAGGCAAACTCACGTAACAACTTCTGGCTAAAGCTATCTAGCGTTCCAACAAATAAATCATCAAGTTGATCAATCACCAACTTTAAACGCTCACAAGCGTGAGCAATTTTCGTTGCAAATGTTCTCAGTAATTTAGAAAATAATGGATCAGATTCTTTCGCTGCTTTGGCTAAAACTTCTTGTTCGGTTAAATCGCGACAAGCCTCAAAATAACGTAAAGATTCTTGTAAACGTATCCGAATACGACTTTTTAATTCAGCCGATGCTTTACGGGTAAATGTTGTTGCAATAATATCTTTAGGCAAATATTTTTCTAATAATATGCGAACCATTAGGCTCGATAAGGTATAGGTTTTACCTGTCCCCGCCGATGCCTCAATCCAATGTAGACCTGTAAACGTCATGTCTTCAATGGGCTGAATAGATACCTTTTTATTCATCTTCATTTGTGAATTTACGGAAGATACGTGTTCGTTCATGATTACTCCTCCGCAACCTGTTGATACTGATAAATAGGGCTATACAATGCATATGCGAAATGATCACACGCATGTTTTAATAATGCTGTTGTATCTTGTTCTTGTAAAATAAACTGCCAATCACGATGTTTACGACTCCACTCCATTTCAGTCAAATCGTAAGGTAAGAAGGCATCACTTTTCGTCCATTCATTTTGTAAATCGGAAAAATTTTCCATCGTCATATTTCCAACATCACCATCTGACCACTTTGGCTCTTTACCCACCTCAGCTAACTTCAACATGAGTGCCGACGGTAAGACTAAAGGTTCAGACTGTCCGTAAGCATAGGCTTTAAACCAAGCCAACAGATGTATTTCAGCCTCTTTGGAGCTCAAACCTTCATTAATGAGAGTGACATCACTAAACACCGCAATTCTTTTTAATACTCGTGATTGATCATCATCCAAAGCCAAATAACTTAGCCACAATAAATATTCCAACCAAACTTTAGTACGACGTTTTCCACGGGCACTTGACGCATCTAAACTGACCCAATGCTGTCCTTGTCGTTCCAACTCGTTTTGTTTAGGAATGGTAATATTCATCACTAAACCATCTTTAACGGTCCATTGACGTTGCGTAGTTTCAGTCACTTTTTCAGCATACCGATATAAACGATCTTTAAGTCGATCTTGTTCCACCACACTCATTTGCCATGCGCTGTTTTGAACTTTCCCTATCGGTAATTGGTCTTGTAACAGTGCTTGATCTGCTTGGTGAAGTTGATCTTGAGTATCTTGTTTTTGTAAGAAATCACGAATTTGATATTTGGCTAAACCATCTAAAACTAAAGGTTCATTCAATGCAGGTAAATCTTGGGCACGCAAATTTTCCACGCCTAAGGTTTTCAAATATAAACGGGCAGGAAATGTCACATCCTGAATCCATTGTCCTGCATCCAAAACCGTAATGCTTTCTTGCTCGTCTAAACTTGGATAAGGGACATTTGCCCATGCTTGTCGCTCAGATAATTGTTCAGCCTGACGAATTTGCTGTGCGACGTTAAACCACTGATCACGATATCTTTGCTGTTCAACCGTTTCAAAGCCTTTAAGATCAAATGGTTGCAAAGTATGGATTTGATATAACGATTGTACCTGTTCTGCCATCTCCACGCCTTGCGGTTTAATCATTTGATAAGGCTGAATAGTTTCTTGATCAGATTCTGCTTGAGCATGAGTTTCTTGAATAGCTATTTCTTGAACAAGACTTTCTATAGTGCTCGCTTCTGTCCGCTCAGATTTTGTAATAAACGCAATATGGTTGATCAACTCTTGTAAAACACTCGATGGATCACGTACTTCGCCATCACTGACATCAAAGCCATTATAAAACAGCCATAAATTTTCTTGTGCCAACAATAAGGCATCTAAAAATGCACCTTGATCATCATCTAAACGAGAACGATCACCCAACTGTGGTTTTAAAATTTCCATTAAATCGAATGGTAAATGCACACTTCGATTTGGAAATTTACCACCATCTAAGTTCAACATCACAATGAGCTTGTAAGGCAATGGACGAATCTGTCCAATTTGGCTAAAAGTAATCTGACCTGTCGGCAAAGCTTGATCCATTTGCCCATCAAGTAAATTTTCAATTTCATTAAGCAAATAAGGCAAAGGTAGATAGAGCTGTTTGAGTTCTTTCGCCTCAGTTTCATCTTGTGTATTTCGATACGCCAATGTCAGCATACGTTCTTGTTTTTTGACAATTTCACGTACTGATTTTAAAATTTCAACACCCGATTGTTCAAATTCAGCAAGCTCTTTCATCAGTAAATTCAACCATGCTTCAACATGACATTGAATGGTCGTATTCTTACCCAATTCATGCGCAATCATCCAATCACGGCGATGATCAAAATCATGATAAATCTGAATCAGTTTTGCAATCAGTTCAAAATCACTCGGCATCACTTGTGCATAACTAAGCGTTTCATCAAAAATAATATGTTCAGGAATAGCGATACCCAATGCCAAACGATCTAGCGCATATTTAAAGGTAAAACGAAAATCTTGATCGTCCTGACTTAAACTGCGTTGTAAATGTGCTGCATCCAAACCTCGTTTAAAGCCTGCGCTAATTAGTAAGTCAACCATACGATCTGTATTGTTTACATCTAACCCATAACGAATTTGTGTGGCATTTAAATTCAGCCAATCTGCAAAGTCTTCAACACTGAAACGTCCATCAACCAAAGTCATACGACCTAACACAGCTCGCCATGCATTGCTTGCATCAAGTTGTGTTACGCCTGCAATTTTCACAGGTAAATACACACTGTCCTGATTAGGTATATGTGGAAATACACTGCGAATGAGCGGTTCTATCTGTTTTAAATCAGGTGCTAAAATTAAAATATCACTGGGTCTACGAGGCTGTTCTGTTGTGCCTTGGGCAAGCCAATGAATCATTTGATCTTTGAGAACTTCAAGCTGACGTAATCCTGAATGACAAACATTGATTTGAATGGAATGATCAGTCGGTGCAATCCTATACGCATGCTCTTCAGGTTCAACTAAATATAAAATATCGGACTGAAGTTTGGTGAGCAAATTGATTGGTTCTTCATCGACAAAGGCATCGACCCACTGCCCTTCCTCACCTGAAGAAAGATTGGATAAAATTGAAAAATGGTCACGAGCTTGTTTACCAAACCGTGTCAGTAATGGATGACGAGATTCTCGTGTTTCAGCATTAAAGTTAAGCGTAAATTGTTCGAAAAATTGATTAATCTCAACATCTGTTGCCTTTGGATTTTTGGCAATAAAACGCTCTTTCACTCGTAAATCATATTGTTTTTTCCAATTTGGATCGACACTATCTGCCCAATATTCTTGTGATGGGTTATAGTGCAAAATCACCACATCAATATACTGCCCAAGTCGTCTTAAAAATTGTAATTGGCTCGGTGGCAAATCCAATAAAGTAAACACTGTCAGCCGACTCGGCAATTTTTTTAATGCCTGTGGACGTTGTAGCTCATCATCTAAAGTCGCCCAAAAATCAGTATCAATACTTTGTATATCAATAAAATCATCATGAAAAGTATGTTGCCATAACCAGCGTTGCCAACTTTCTAATTCTTCCGCCTGATTCAGCGTAAATACCGAGATTTCATCTTTTTTAAAAAATTGGTTTTCTAAATTTAAAGCTTGATTGCGCCCCCACTGACCCAGCCAATTGCCTGTACAAGTACATTCATAACCTTCATTTGCACAATTTTTCTGACAGCCCCCTCTATAGAGCATGTAATTGCCAAATAGTTTTGATACTTGCTCCGACACCCAATACAACATACTTTGTTTTTTCAGTTGCTTTTTAAAGCCATGCTCAAGTGCTGAAGCTGAATCATAAATCCGTTTCACAATGCCAAACAATGGATGATCTAAAGGCAATTGGTTTTCATCGCTATCAATATGATTTTTCAGCGTTTGATAAATACGCCACTTCATAATCAGACGAGGAATATTTGCTTTACGGACTTTGTCTTTATTTTCTAATATTTGTTGATAGGCAAACCATTGAAAACCACGAATACGATGATGAAACTGATTATTGGCACTAATACCTTGTTGTTCTGAAATTTTTTGTGTCAGCCACTCCTGCACAGCAGGGCTCGGTACAATAAAATGTTGGGTTTTTAAAACAGTAAATGGATTTTTTGAGGGTTGAGCCGTATTTTGTAAGAGCCCTTGTACAAGCACATCTATACGTTGGCTTTGAATTACATGAATCGCCATAGTCCCTCAACCGTCTGTTTTAATGATTTATTGAAATGCACAAAAGCATAAACATTCGCCTCTATACAACGACTTCATACTATGGCATTTTTACTGCATTATTGGTACATAACTTCACAATTTCAAGCTTACACACTGCTTCTGTAGAAATATGATAAAAATCTTGATAAATAGGTAATTACTTTATGAAAATTGATAAAATTCCAGACTCGATTGATCCACATTTAAACCTTGAAAACATTCGTACAGAATGCTTAGAGCTTGTTAAAAAACGTTCTTACGTTTCGGCAGGTGTTGCTGTTATTCCTATCCCCTTTTTTGATGTGATTATTGATATCGGTATGTTGTCTTTACTCATTCCTGAAATTAATGCACGTTTTGGACTCGCACCTGAGCAAATTAGTGTGTATGACCCTGAAACTAAAAAAGTGCATTGGAATGAGCTACGTAAACGTGGTTTTGAGTTTTCAGGTTTAGTGGTCGCACGTACTGCGGCAAAAGCATCGCTCAACAATTTAGCTGCGAAAGTCATTACTAAGCAAGTGACTAAATTTATTCCACTGGGCGGTTCAATTATTGCGGCAAGTTTAGGTTATATTGTGATGAAAAAAGTCGCTGAAGTTCATGTAGATGAATGCTATAAGTTAGCAAAAGGGATTCAGCAAAAGCAAAGTGCGAGTGTGGTGAAGTATTCTTAGTCGTATTTTAGATATTCTAAAACAATAGAAAAGCGGATGAGAAGTCCGCTTTTTACTATTTTACTGACAAAAAACAAAGTATCTTTCTTTTCACTTAAAGAGAGGTTACATCTACTCTCCTTAGTTAGTAGTTAAGTTCCTTACCCCAGAAACCATATAGACACAAAAAGTACACGGATTTTCAAGATATTAATCAGCTTTTAACTGCTTTAAAATTGCCTTAAGCACCTGAATACGAGCCGAATATTTATCATTAGTGGCAATCACATGCCAAGGGGCGCAGTCGGTATTGGTTCGCTCTAACATATCTGCGGCTGCATTCAGATATTCATCCCAATGCCCACGGTTACGCCAATCTTCTGGGGTAATTTTAAAGCGCTTATGCGGTGTCTGCTCACGGGCTTTAAAACGAGCTTCTTGCTCCTCTTTTGAAATCGCTAACCAAAACTTAATCATCACATGCTGATTTTCAGTTAAATCTTTTTCAAAACGATTGATTTCATCATAGGCACGTTGCCATTCCACAGGATTTGCAAAACCCTCAATACGCTCGACCAATACCCGTCCATACCAACTCCGATCAAAAATGGTAATTTTTTCTTCAGGCTGAATTTTTGTCCAAAAGCGCCATAAATAAGGTCTGCGAAGTTCATATTTTTCAGGGGCGGCAATGGTATGAATATCATATTCACGAGGATCAAGTTTTTTCACAATACGCTTAATTGCACCACCTTTACCCGCTGCATCCATGCCTTCAAAGCTAATGACGATATTTCGAGGATCATTTCTTAGTGCATCTGAAACTTTTTTAGTCAGTTTTTTCAACTCAGTTTTATAATTTTCTGCCGATAAAATGTCATGAGCAGGATTCAATAAAACTTCAGGTGTGATTGTTTGTTTCCATTTCGTCCGTACCGATGTGCGATGTCGTGGTAACTCTTTTAGCGCACGTAAAATATGTTGAGCAAATTGCTGATCACGTACAGTTTCATCTTCACAATCAATAACAAACCAATCATTTGTAAATTGTTGACGTAACTTTTGTACAGTATCGTATTGTTTTTTATTACGCCAATCTAAACCATGTAACTTATGCCAACGCTGTTCTGAGGCATCCATTTCATCTAAACGTTTTTGTAAACTTTTCCAAGATAAATCAAACCAAACTTTAATGACTTCGACATGATTATTTTTCAAATCTTGTTCATAAGTACGCATACTATCGACATAAGCATCAAAAAGTGTGTCATCGAGTGGACGTGAAACGTGCATCGTGGTCGCTAATAAATCGCTGTACCAATTGCCAAACATGACTTGGATCTGCCCTTCTGCAGGAATAAAACGAACATATGGTTGCCAAAAAGTTTGTTTATCTGAAAATAGATGTGCAGGATCCGCTTTAACACGCAAATAGCGAGGGTCAACCCATTCACGTAACTGTTTTACCGCCTCACCTTTACCTGCTAATTCAATTCCACTAACCAAAATAACTAAACTTTTCCCATTTTTTTGATCACGACTATTTTTTAAAGCATACTGAGCTTCAATCAAATCTACCGATAAACTTTCTTCATCACGCACAACAAAATCTAATTCTTCTTTCATCATTTTTTCACATATATTTTGATATTGATTTGAGTATAACCTGATCAGATTACATCATGATTTTTTTTATACAGAGTCAATACCTTGCTCAAATTAATCAATATTTATGGCATTTTTTCTGCATTGTTTTGTTTTTTTGTCATAGAGATACCGTTAAACTGCCTTTATTCTTGATCAAAACAGATTTTCGAGCTTTATATGTCTAAACTTGCTGCACTAGATCAACTCTTAGAACAATATCAGCAGTTGAGTTACCACACCGACCCTATATTAAAAAATCGTTTACATGAAGCACAGACATGGTTAAAAAACCGTATTCAAATGACGCATCAGGACTTATTTAATCAAAAAGAAAATGTTCTGATGGCACAATATTTTCTTAATCGTTTATATGGTGGTCCTGAGTTTGATGACTTAGCTGTACAAATTGAACGCTTGTTAAAATACGCGCATAAAGCTGAAAAAATCATTCCTGAAAATGCCATTAAAACAGGCTTAAAATCTGTTGGACTTGCTGTTTTAGCCATGCAGCTTGATGAACAAGTCGCAGCACAACTTCTGAAAGATTATCCTGCAGATCAAGTCATTGATAATGAAATGATGCGTCAAACACTTATTAAACTCGATCAATATGACGCCCGTTTAGATCAACTCTCTTTACTTGATGACCTTGGTGGCGCACTCGATAAATATATGCGTTCATTCATCATGCACACTGCTTTTAAAATGTGTAAAGGTGCTGCAAATAAATATCGTTTTGAATTGATGTATGACTTTATTGGTGAGGGTTTTATCGCAATGAAACCTATGAAATCTGCTGCAAATTTTATTCATACATTCACGGTAAAAGAACGGGAAATTGTTGAAAAAGTTCATGCAGGCGAACCCAACCCATTTTATTAAATGTTGAAATCACATCCAATATATACCGATCTTTTCGATCGGTTTTTGTATATTATTCATAACAATTACGTGCAGAAGACTGCAAATTTTTGCATAATCTGTCATTATGCAAAATAAGATCAGATTTCCCATTTTTGTGTTCAGGAGTGACTCAAGTGTCGAATGAAAACCAACAGCCAACCGCACCTGTAGAGTCGGCAACCAATACAGACAAACAGAGTCCTTTTTTAACTGAACCATTACCGCAAGGTACTCCACAAGGGCAACAACAATCTTTACAACAAGCCCATGTTGATACACCTGTTTCAGGTACAGTACCTAAATACAATCTGCCACGTGGCGCAAACACGGGCAATGTCGGTGCAACCACTCACTTCGGTTATCAGACTGTAAGTAGTGATGATAAAGCTCAAAAAGTTGCCGAAGTATTCCACTCAGTGGCAGCAAAATACGACATCATGAATGACTTAATGTCATTTGGTATTCATCGTTTATGGAAACGCTTTGCAATCAATATGTCAGGCGTTCGTCGTGGTCAACACGTACTTGATATCGCAGGCGGTACGGGTGATTTAGCCAAAGTATTTAGCCGTGAAGTTGGTCCTACAGGTCACGTAGTTTTATCTGATATTAACGAATCGATGCTCAATGTTGGTCGTGATCGTCTGATTGATGCAGGCTGTACCAATGTCGATTTCGTTTTGGCAAATGCTGAAACTTTAGAGCCATTTGCAGACAACAGTTTTGACTTACTCACCATCAGTTTTGGTCTACGTAATGTGACTGATAAAGATGCTGCACTACAAGCCATGTATCGTGTACTTAAGCCAGGTGGTCGTTTACTCATTTTAGAATTCTCTAAACCTGTGTTTGAACCATTCTCTAAACTTTACGATATGTATTCATTCACGGCATTGCCAATCATGGGTAAAATCATTGCCAATGATGCTGAAAGTTATAAATATTTAGCTGAATCAATTCGTATGCACCCTGACCAACGTACCCTTAAAGGGATGATGGAAAATGCGGGCTTCCAAAACTGTGACTACCACAATTTAACGGGTGGTATCGTTGCGGTTCACCGTGGTTTTAAACTGTGATTTTCACATTTTAATGATTAACAATAAGGTTGCATTATGTGGTCAATTTTAGCACTCGGTGCAGTTGAACGACTGATCAATCAGTTGATCAATATGGATGCGATTACTCGCATCCAATTCAATCAGTTGCAAGGCAAACTATTACGTGTGGTGATCGACTCACCACAGTTGTCGGTTGATGTTTATTTTGATGAGTATAAAGTTCGTTTTGAACCAACGGTGACAGGTAAAAGCGATACGCCTTCTATATTTGAACAACGCCCTTATGACAAAAATGTTGCAATTGCTGAAGCAACGGCAACCTTACACGTCAAAAGTATTGTTGAATTAGCGAAGCTCTTTGTTGCTGAAGATATTGGTAATATTCCGCTTGAAGGTGATTATCATCTTTTGCAGGATATTCAAAACATCATCCAACAGACTGAACCTGATTTAGCTTCACATTTAAGCCCGTGGATTGGTCCTGCTTTGGCACATGAAATCGGCAAAATTCAGCTTGCACCCAAACATTTAAAACGTTCAGTGCAAAGTCATACCTTCTTTGTCGAAGATTTTCTAAAAGAAGATTCTCGTCTTTTTGCGCCACGTTGGCAAATGGATGATCTACAACAAGATACGCGTCAACTCAATCAAAATATTGACCGACTTGAAGCTAAAATTCAACAACTTCAAAATCAATTCAATTCTGAACAATCTAGGTAAGACCATTTATGATTCCGCACATCAGCCGTTTACTCGAACTTTGGCGCATTGCCGCGCACTATCGACTCGATACACTGGTTCCTGCGGAAGAATTACCTGAAAAAGCGCGTCATATTTTAGCATTAATTCGCATACACCCTGCTGCATGGTCAAGCAAAGAGAAAAAGAACCCTCTCAAGCTGAAAGAAGCTTTAGAAGAGATGGGACCTCTCGCGATTAAAATGGGGCAATTACTCTCAACTCGTCGTGATTTGATTCCACCAGAAATGTTACAACAATTGGTTTTATTACAAGATCGTGTTAAACCTTTTGATAATGATGTTGCGAAAACGCGTATTGAACAATCTCTAAAAACCAATATTTCAACGCTATTTTCCCGTTTTGACGAACAGCCTTTAGCAGCAGCATCAATTGCACAGGTACACACGGCTGCCCTCCATGATGGTCGTGAAGTAGTTGTCAAAGTCACTCGACCTGACATTCGCAGTCAAATTTTACAAGATTTTGAAATTTTAAGATGGCTTGGTGCAAGTCTAGAAAAGCGTCTTGAAGCTGCTCGTGCTGTGCATATTTCAGAAATTATTGAGAACTATCGTCAAGTCATTTTGAATGAACTCGATTTGACTTTAGAAGCTGAAAATACACGCCGTATGCGCCATTACTTCACAGGTTCAAGTATGATGTATGTGCCTGAAGTGTATATGGATAGCAAAGATGTGATGGTGGCTGAACGCATCACAGGTGTACCAATTTCAGATACTGAAACCTTTGATAGATTGGGCATGGATCGTAAAGATCTCGCTGAAAAAGGTTTAACAATTTTCTTTACCCAAGTGTTCCGTGACAACTTTTTCCATGCTGACATGCATCCAGGAAATGTCTTTGTTGAAACACTAAATCCAAGTAGTCCTCGTTATATTGCACTCGATTGTGCGATTATGGGTGAGTTGTCTAAATCAGATCAGATGACCGTTGCTCGCATGTTACTTGCTGTAATGAACAGTGATTTCATGCAGTTGATTCAAATCGTGCATCAAGCAGGTTGGATTCCACCGGGGACTGATCAAGATGCTTTAGCGCGTGAAATGCGTCGCACTGTCGGACCAATGGTATCCAAGCCGATGCACGAATTGGACTTTGCAGGCATTTTGATTCAAGTCATGGATATTGCACGTCGCTTTCATTTAGAAATTCCACCGCAATTAATGTTATTACTCAAAACATTGGTGCACGTAGAAGGTTTGGGAACAGACTTGTATCCTGATCTGGACATTTGGAGTACAGCAAAACCGATTCTGACTGAATGGGTTAAAGCACAGATGAACCCTCAGAAAAACCTGAAAGAATTAGGACAAAAAATCCCTGATTTACTTTTAGGTGCGCAAGATTTACCAATGCTAATGATTGATAGTCTAAATGGTTTGAAAAATCAATCTGCTTGGCATTCAAAGCAACTACATGAATTGCAAATGATGCGTTTGGAAGTTGAGCATCAACAAAAACGGAGTTGGATGTTCGGCAGTATCATGGCGATTTTATTGTCTATTGCAATTATTGCGCCGTGGTATGTATCTATCGTATTAATTGTGCTGGCAAGTGTTTTAGCGATTTGGCGGATTGCGAAGTAATTAAATCACCTTAAATAATTGAATTACCTTAAAAACCAAATCAAATTTGGTGTGGTTTTTCCATATTAGGGATTTTACACTCCCAATCTAAATGACGTACTTGTACAAAATTTAACTTTAGAGATGAGTAGAACTGCTATGTAAGGGAGAGGTTCTTATTTAAACTCCTCTCATCCTAACCTTCTCCCTTTGGGGGGAAGGAATTCTCAATATAAATTTGAATAGCAATTCTCAGTTTTTCCAATTTCTTAAAAATTAAGGAATACTTATTTTCAAAATCCTTGAATAAAGTATCCAATGACTCAAAAGTCATCTACTGATACCTCTCGCCATTGCCCTGTCATGACTATTTTCTAAAATATAGCCATCTGTTTGAGCGAACATCACCATGACCCAAATTCTCTACCGAAAACCATCATCACTTAAAATCCAAGTTGGCTCGCTCGCCAAACAACTGATCGAAAAAGAAGGTCTTCATGCACAGCAAGTGGATATGATTCCAGGTGCAGCAGGTGGTCCCAAAGGCATCGGGCTGACAGGTTTAGACCAAGCTATTTTTGGTGAATTTCTCCCTCAAGCCAAACAAAGACGTTTTTTAATTGGTTCATCTGTTGGTGCATGGCGTTTTGCAGGAATTGTGACGCAAGGTGAAAAAATCGGACCTGAAAAATTGGCTGAGTTATATATCAATTTACCATTTAAAAAAGGCATGAAAATCGCCGATATCGAAAAAATTTCAAGAGACATGCTTCATGGAGTTTTAGGTGATCAACCTGATAAATTAGTCACTCATCCTGACTATCATTTAGCCATCATTGCAGCAAAAGCCGAACATTTATTTCAAAGTGATCAAAAACTTGCATTATATAGCTCTTTACTTGGAATTATTGGTAGTAATGTGATTTCTCGTGATCACTTAAATAAATTTATGCAGCGTGTGATTTGTCAGCCTACAGATTTTCCACAATTTAAAATTCAGGATGATGCTTTTAAAACTCATTATATGAATTTTAATCAGGATAATGTTGCCGATTGGCTCATGGCTTCGGGTTCAATTCCAGGTGTAACGCCTGCAGTGAAAAATATCGCCGATGCTCCTGAAGGTGCATATCGTGATGGTGGTTTAATTGACTATCACATCGACCTACCATTTGAGAGTAAAGGTATTGTTTTATATCCTCATTTCACCGACAGCATCACACCGGGTTGGTTCGATAAAATGTTTAAATCACGTAAAGCTAACCCTAAAAATCAAGCAAGAACTTTACTGATTTCGCCATCTCAAGAATATTTACAATCCTTACCTTTAGGACGGTTGCCTGATCGTAAAGATTTTGTATTAAAAGGCTTATCAGACAGTGAACGTAAAAAATTATGGCGACAATCTGTTGCAGAAAGCCAAAGATTGGGCGATGGATTTTTAGAGTTGATAGAAAAACAGAATTTTGCGGAAGTAATGCAGCGTTTATAAACTTAAAAAATTCCCTCTTTTTAAAGAGGGAATTAGGGCGATTAATAAAACGCTAACCAAGTTTTATCTTGCCTATTTCCTCTATTTTGTTAAATTTAAAACAATTAAAAAGACTAAAACCAATAATGCCAACATCTAAAATTCCAAAATTTGCCATCATTGGTGCAGGTACAGCAGGACTTTCAACTGCAATATTATTGGCTCGACAAAATATTCACGTCACCCTTTTTGAAAAAGTAAACGAACTCGAACCTGTCGGTGCAGGTCTACTGCTACAACCTTCTGGGCTTGCTGTATTTGAACATTTAGGCGTACTCGATGAAGCACTTAAACTAGGTGCAATCGTCACAGGATTAGAAGGACAACTTGCCAATGGTTTTAAAATTGTTGATAGTCACTATACTCAAGCACACCCAGATTTTTACGGTCTAGGCATTCATCGTGCAAGCTTATGTCATGTGTTAGAAAATAAATGCCATGAATATTCAGAATTGATTACATGGCAAATGAATACAGATATTCAACGACTTGAAGAATCTACCAATGAAATAAGAGTTTATGGCGCTGTGGATGATCAACCTTTTGATGCTGTTTTCGATACAGTGATTATTGCAAATGGCGCACGTAGCGAGCTACGTCCTAAGGCTTGGGTGAAGATTGATAAGCCTTATCCTTGGGGTGCAAAATGGACAATTGTTCCTGAATGTTTAACACTCGAAGCAAAAATTCTGCATCAGTTTTATGATAAATCTAAAATTATGATGGGTATTCTCCCAACGGGTGCAACTCCTACAGCTCATAATCAGAGGCTTTCAAGTGTCTTTTGGAGCATGCCAACAGATCAATTAAGGAATTTTTTACAGGATAATCAATCACGTTCTGATTGGTTAAAAGTAGTATCTAAGCGTTGGAAGCCTGCTGCTGAATGGCTGGAGCAAGTCATTGCCAATCCCGAAGAAAAACAACAATGGTTTGCTGCAAATTATCGTGATGTGGTGATGTCTAAGTTTGGTGAAGGTCGCATTGGTGTGCTGGGCGATGCTGCACATGCCATGAGTCCACAACTTGGGCAAGGTGCAAATATGGCACTCCTTGATGCTTGGGCATTGGGGCAGGCTGTAGAAATATCGAAAAATAATAATTCAATTGATCATGTGAAACTTTGGCAAACTTATCATCAACATCGTCAAAGTTCGACTGCTTTTTATCAGTTTTTAAGTCGTTTACTAACTCCACTCTATCAATCTGATTTGTGGTGGGCGGGTGCTTTTCGTGATTTAACTTTTTCGTGGATGTACCGTATTCCCTATTTCCGCAAAGAAATGGCGCTGACTGTTTCAGGTTTAAAATCTGGCATGTTGAGTCAGATGCAGTATGAGCAGATTGTGAAAAACAAACGGAATGGCGATGTTTGAAATTACTAAAGAATCTCTCGAAAATATTTTCCCACCTTTCCAATTAGGAGATAATCGCTCTCTACTAGAATGCGATTTCTACAATACTCATTATTGTTATTTTGACCAAATTGATGATGATTATTTATCGGCAATAGACATGTCCGCAGAAGGCTTACTTCTTGAATGGGGCTTCGATTGGTCAAAATTTTACTTACAAGCAGGTTTAGATGCTGCTCGTTCACGCACTAGACCACTTGAAAGTATTAAGACATAGAAAGATGTAAGTTATAAATATTTATATTATTTTGGAAATAGTTGCAGTTTTTTAAGTTCTGAAGGCTATAAATTCTTTTTTCCTTCTGCTGTTTATCATTTCCTGACCACAGATAAGAATAAAACCTATATGGATTCGTTCATTTTTAGATTGAAATTACAATGGGAAAAAGACAACCACGTTTTTAATGATGCTCAAAAAGAATTTATTGTTGAGTTTGTTAAAAAGCATTACCAAGGTTATGTTTCGTGGATTCCTAACGATAAATAATTTTTAAGATTTTCCGCAAACCATTTCAAATCACGTAAACTATTATCCTCTATGCTGATTCAAAAACATCAGCACGTAGCATCTTAAAACTTAATAACTTGGTGAAATCCTATGAACAACTTGCAATGGCTCGATGAAGTAAAATTTAACGAACAAGGACTTATTCCTGCTATTGCACAACATCATCTTACAGGTCGTATTTTGATGGTGGCATGGATGAACCGTGAAGCGTTACAACTCACTGCAGAAAAAATGCGTGGGGTATACTTCTCACGTTCACGTAGTAAACTTTGGTTTAAAGGTGAAGAGTCTGGGCATTTTCAAACAGTTTACGAAATTCGTTTAGACTGCGATGCAGATGTGATCGTCCTACAAATTGAACAAGAAGGCGGAATAGCCTGCCATACAGGTCGTGAGTCTTGTTTCTATCGTAAGCTCACACCAAATGGCTGGGAAATTGTCGATGCTCAACTGAAAGATCCAAATGCAATCTATGGTGAAAAATCGGTAAATCCACACACATTGGCAATGAATGCATCAAATGCTCAATCCGAACAAGTCGAAGTCCTCGATTATTTAGGAAAAATGATGGCAGAGCGTAAAGCGGGTGATCCTGACTCTTCATATGTCGCGAAGCTTTACGACAAAGGTTTAAACAAAATTCTAGAAAAAATTGGTGAAGAAAGTATTGAAACCATTATTGCAGCTAAAGATTTTAAAGCCGTAGCCAATGAAGATAATAAAAATGATTTAATCTATGAAGTGGCAGACTTATGGTTCCATACCATTGTAATGCTGGGTTATTTCGACCTTGATATTCAATTGGTTCTCAATGAATTGGCACGCCGTCAAGGTTTATCAGGATTAGTTGAAAAAGCCAAGCGTGATCACTAATTATTCATTTCAATAAGCAAAGATAATGTTTAAATTCAAAAGCTCATGTACTACATGAGCTTTTTTATTATCCATGACTTATCTCAGAACCAACATTTACTCAGCTTTTCGAACATGATCTTCCCGATTGAATGTACGCTTATTCGGACTGTTCTTTGCTATACTCAATCTCTTGATTTTTATTTTTGTGTAGATTTTAGCCACTGTGTCAGACCTATTAAAGCCCACGACAGAACAAAACTTTGCCATTGAAGAAGCGCAAAAAGGTCAATCATTTAAAGTGATTGCTTATGCAGGCACGGGTAAAACGACAACATTACAATTGATCAGTGATGCTATGCAGCATCGCCGTGGCATGTATTTAGCTTTTAACAAAGCGATTGCATCTGAAGCACAAAATAAATTTCATCGTGGCGTAGACTGTCGAACGTTTCACTCACTCGCATTTCGTAGCGTGCCTCGTGGTGTGACCGATAAACTTCGCTTGCCTCGTTTAAGTCCAGGCTTTCTAGCTAAAGAATATCGTATAGAGCCAATCACACTTCGTCGTTTAATGGGTGGACGTTACGAACGTTACACACTCATGCCAAGTCGTCTTGCGAGCTTGGTTGCCAACGCCGTCAGCTATTTTTGTTCGACAAGTTCACAATACCCTGCCCCTCGACACATTCAAGCGCCAAGTTGGCTACATACCGATGATGTTGAGTCACTACAAAAACATTTATATCCTTCAGTCGAGCGCCGTTGGCTAGAATCGATTGATCAGAATCATCAAGCTGGTATTGGACATGATATTTATCTAAAACTATGGGCACTTTCCGATCCGTATATTCCTGCCGATTATGTGCTGTTCGATGAAGCGCAAGATGCAGATCCGCTTATGCTCGGAATTTTACTGCGTCAGCGTAATACTCAAGTGATCTATGTTGGTGATGCACATCAACAAATTTATGCATGGCGTGGTGCGGTCAATGCCATGCAACAAATGCCTTTGCCTTCAACACGGCTCACGACTTCATTCCGTTTTGGTGAACCTATTGCTGATGTTGCAAATTTACTACTTGGTGCGCTGAATGAAAATGTGCCGTTAATTGGTAATCCTGACGCAAAATCAAGTGTGGTCAATAAACCACATACCAAAATGCGTGATGCCATTTTATGCCGTACCAACGCACGTGCAATGGAGCTTTTGCTTTCAGGTTTAGTTCAGGGAGATAAAGTCAGTTTACAAGCCGACCACGCACGATTAAACCGTTTTGTTGATGCGGCAAGCATGCTCAAACAAGGCAAGCGTGCAACGGATGTTCCTGAACTTGCATGGTTTAATTCTTGGCATGATGTACATGAATACTGTGAAACCAATGATGGTAGTGATATTAAACCTTTAGTAAAGCTAGTCGATGATCACGGTACTGAACCACTAAAAAAAGCCCTAGCCAAAATTACGCCCATTGAACAAGCCGACTACGTCATTTCTACAGCACATAAAGCCAAAGGTTTAGAATGGAATCGAGTACATATCGAAGATGATTATCAATTTAAAATAAATGGCTTAGAACATAAAATCAGTGATGAAGAATTACGATTATTATACGTTGCCTGTACGCGAGCTAAAGTAAGCTTAAACATTCATCATATCTACGATCTGGTTCAACAACTCAAAATCAGACCACAAATTAATAATAAAGCGTCTGCCTAAATTTTGGCAGAACAATTCAGTCGTCAAAATTTAAAGGTATACCATGAAAATTCATGCCATTCGTCTCAGACATGCCTGTCATTTTTCTGACCTGAAAGTTGAATTTAATCCTAATCAATCTGTGACCCTGATTATTGGTGAACAAGCTTCAGGAAAAACCACGTTACTTAAAAATATGTTTCATGCCTTGTCATGGTTTCCTGCACGCTTCAAAGATTTACGCAGTCCCGGCATTGTCATGCCCGATCAAGATATTATGTACAAACGTGTGCAATCTAAGATTGAGATTGAAGTTGATGTTCCTACTGAAATTGGACCACTCAGTGAAAGTGCCGATGCACGTAGTATTAATACTTTTCGTTGCCAATGGGAGCTGTATAAAACATTAAATGCAACGGGTGTTGGTATCAGTAAAGTCGATGTTGAACAACTCGAACAACTGACTACAAAGTATATAAAAGCGATTAAACAAGACCCTATGCAAGGTTTACCCCTAGTTGCATTTTATCCAACTGAACGCTTTGTTAATGAAATTAGTTTATTAAATAAAAACAATCCTCATGTGTTCCAATCGGCAACTGCCTATGAGGCTGTTCCATTGCCTTTTACTACATTTACTCGTTTTTTTGAATGGTTAAGAGAGATCAGTGATGTGGAAAATGCCCAAACAACGCAAGTCTTTCAACAAATTTTAGCAGATCGTAAGCAAAGTAAACTGACATCAACACCTCCTGATACTAGTCTATTGGCAGATGCACTTCTACATGCTAGCACCCAAATGCATACCCCTGCCTTAACGGCACTCCGCACCACACTACAAACCGTTATTCCCGACATTACTGATCTTTTTATTGAATACCAACCTCGTCTACAATTGATGGTGGTCTACAAAGGGCAAACCATTCAATTTGTGCAACTGTCCAATTCCTTTAAAAATTTAGTTGCTATGCTAGGTGATATTGTTCGCCGTATGTGTTTACTCAATCCACTGAGTCTTTACCCTTGCATAGAAGGTGATGGCATTTTAATGATTGATGAGTTGGATGCCCAACTTGATGATTCATATAGTTTAGGTGTATTAGAACGTTTACATCATGCATTTCCGCGTGTACAAATTATTGTAACGAGTCAACGCAATGCTTTACTTGAAACCGCAGAACAATATCAATGCTTCTTGCTTCAAGATAAAACCATCTCACAGATTCAATTTGACAATCAGCAGCAAAATTTTCAACAAATCTATGCCGATTTACTCTCAAATCATTCTACTTCCGACCAAAACATAGAAACTGAATCTACTTTAGAAAATATAGAGATCAATATATCTGAACATAATGTGACTGACTTTTTTCAGAAAATTCAAAGCATGAATCCTGAAGAAAAACTGGCTTTATTGACCTTACTGCGAGCAAATCATGATCCTACGCCACATCAGCCTTTGAATTAAATCTAAGTATTTGCATATATATCTCCATGTCAATGATGATTTAAACGAATCAAAAAATACCAAAGACTCGATATTTGCATATTTGGTCTTTTTTCAAAATCCGCTTATTTCTCACATAATGAATCTAGAACTTTAAAATTCTGATTTAAAAGATTCATTCACAGATTGAAGTGATCTCTAAAATAGCATCTAAATAGATATTTTCTGACGTATTTTTCAACATTGCCTAGGTGAAACTAGCCGTACAATGTTGACATTATGCAAAATCTGACAAAATAAATTGATGTTATTCCTTACATGTAATAAGATAAAAATTCAATTTGAATTAGATTTTTCAATCCATTTTGATTTTACAATCGTTTTATCAAGTTGTGCAATACAGCTTGTTTCTTCAAATTTTTTAGATTCAGCTTCCAAAGTTTCATCGCTTTGGGGCTTTCCTTGAGTCCCTGCAGTTTTTGGAAGATAAGATTCACTGAGGTTTCGGCCCATTCACGATACTGGATACACGTGTGTTACCGATTATCATCTTACTACCATTAGTCCTAGGCACTCTACTTGTCTTATGGTTGCAACGATTTTCACGTGGCTTAACTGCATGTGGCGCAATTGCTGTCAGCCTAAGTAGCTTCTTGCTACTTCTATTACAAGCTAGACAAGTTTTTAATGGCATACCTGTTGTCCAAAGTTGGCAATGGTTACCGCAACTCGGCATCGATTTTAGCTTTCGTCTCGATGCACTCAGTCTAATCTTCGCATTACTCATCAGTTGTATTGGCACGCTGATTTATATTTATGCCTATTATTATCTCAGTCCAAAAAATTCTCTCAGTAAACTCTATGCATTGCTCATGCTGTTTATGGCGGCAATGCTTGGCATCTCATTATCCAATAACTTAATTATTTTATTGGTTTTTTGGGAGTTAACGAGTATTTCATCCTTTCTGTTGGTGGGGTATTGGAGCAATTATGAAGCGGCACAACGTGGCTCTCGTATGGCGCTCACCATCACAGGGATGGGCGGTCTTGCCATGCTCGGTGGTTTCATTCTACTTGGGCAAATCACTGGTACTTACCAAATTGATCAACTCACAGGAATGGCGGAGCAAATTCAAAATAGTTCACTATTCGTCCCTGCTTTATTGCTGATCTTATTGGGTGCATTCACAAAAAGTGCGCAGTTCCCCTTTCATTTTTGGCTACCTAATGCTATGGCAGCACCGACTCCTGTGTCTGCTTATTTACATTCAGCAACCATGGTTAAAGCGGGTATTTTCTTAGTTGCACGCCTCTTACCTATTTTTGTCGGTTCGGCATTATTTCATAATTTAGTGACTACTATTGGTTTG
The DNA here is from genome assembly GCF_048551395.1 of Acinetobacter sp. TY1. NCBI lineage: Bacteria > Pseudomonadati > Pseudomonadota > Gammaproteobacteria > Moraxellales > Moraxellaceae > Acinetobacter > Acinetobacter sp. TY1. Next base: position 160,719 of record NZ_JBLYZK010000001.1, on the reverse strand, counting down.
CTCACTTTATGCATGGCTGCATTTTTTGCTATTTTCAAAGAAGATTTAAAAGGCTTATTGGCATATTCAACCATCAGTCATTTAGGTCTGATTATGTGCCTATTGGGTATTGGTTCACCTTTAGCCGTTGCTGCTGCTATTTTTCACATCATTAACCATGCAACGTTCAAAGCCGCACTGTTTATGATTGCAGGTATTATTGATCATGAAAGTGGTACACGAGATTTACGTAAACTTAGTGGCTTATGGCAACTACTTCCTTTTACCGCAACATTGACGATGATCACTGCTGCTGCAATGGCAGGCGTTCCACTCACCAACGGTTTCTTGTCTAAAGAAATGTTCTTTACTGAACTTTTGGCAAACCTATCAGGTGGTTATGTTGTTATTGCTGCTATTGTGGCAACTTTAGCAGGACTATTTTCTGTTGCATACTCAGCTCGCTTAGTACACGGCGTATTCTTCGATGGTGACATCGGTACAGAAGTTCCCAATAAACAGGCACATGAACCTCATATTGGTATGCGTGCACCTGCCATTTTTCTTGCTACTTTATGTATTTTAGTCGGTATTCTTCCTGCTTTATTGGTTGAAAATATTGTCAATGCAGGAACACGTGCAAGCGCTCAATTACCAACATTTGAAGGTGTACACCTTGCAGTTTGGCATGGCTTCAATACCCCCTTATTGATGAGTGGTATTGCCTTAATTGGTGGTCTACTTTTTTATTTTGCACTGGCTAAAGGTGGACGTATTCGTGAAATTGACCTTGACCCTGCTTTAGGTGCATTTCAAGGTAAATTGATTTTTGAAAAGTTCCTTAAAAACCTCCTACTTATTTCTCAAAAAATAAAACAAAAAACAGAAACAGGTTCATTACAGAACTATCTTTTATTGATTATTGTTTTTAGTATTTTCATGGTGACACTACCACTATGGGGACAAGGTTTAACCCTCGGTACACGTGAACTTTCAAGTGCTCCACTCACAGCCATTGTCTTGTGGTTACTACTCTTTACTGCATGTTGGATGATGCTGTGGTTCCATCATGAACGCATTAAAGCGGTCTTAATTAGTGGTGCAATTGGCTTAGTTGTAACCATGGTCTTTATTCTACTTTCTGCTCCCGATTTGGCACTAACTCAAATCACTGTAGATGTCGTGACAACTGTACTGTTATTGATGAGTTTATCATTACTGCCTCAACTTACGCCTTATGAATCGAGTCGTACCCGTCGTTGGCGTGATGCAATTATTTCAATTGTGGCAGGTCTAGGGATTGGTTGGATTACATGGCTAATTCTAACCCGTGATCACGATTCAATTTCGTGGTTCTTTGTACAACAAGCACTTCCTCTAGGTGGTGGTTCAAACATTGTCAACGTCATTTTAGTCGATTTCCGTGGTTTCGATACCTTTGGCGAAATTACTGTACTTGGAATCGCAGGCATTGGTGCGCTGTGCATGATGGATGGTATGCGAGCACATGGTACAACGATGACTCAAGGTCTAACCTACCGCTTCAACCCATCTCCACTCATGTTTCGTATGACTGCATCTTGGGTGCTACCTATTGCACTTGTCGTTAGTCTACATATTTTCATGCGTGGACATAATTATCCAGGTGGTGGCTTTATTGCAGGGCTCATTACCTCTATGGCACTGGTGATTCAGTACATTGCTTTAGGGCAAGACAAAACCGAACAATTGCTCAATGTTAAATCTGGACGTCTGTATGAAGTCTGGATCGGTCTAGGATTACTTATTGCAGGTTTAACAGGTATTGCCGCTTGGTTATGGGCACGTCCATTCCTCACCAGTGCACACATTTATGTTAAAACTGACATTTTTGGAAAATTCCATTTGGCATCTGCCGCAGGTTTCGATCTGGGTGTTTATGTCACGGTTGTCGGTGCAACCATGTTACTCATTTCTGTACTCAGTGATGCACGCAACTCAAGTATGTCCGGTCCGGTCTTTAAGGAGTAATCATGATTAGTTTAGAATTTTTACTCGCTTCCGCAATTGGTTTACTTGTGACAACAGGTGTTTATCTTGTATTGCGTGCTCGTACCTTCCCTGTAGTTTTAGGACTTGCGATGATTGGCTATGCAGTCAATTTATTTCTTTTTGCGATGGGTCGCTTACAAGAAAATGCACCTGCAATTTTAGTTGAAACTGAAAAAGTGACAGATCCTTTACCTCAAGCACTTGTGTTAACTGCAATTGTAATTGGCTTTGCAACTACTGCATTCATTGTTCAATTGGCACTGCGTAGCCGTTATGAGTCAGGTACAGATCATGTTGACTCTAAAGAGGAGCCGAATACTTTTGATCCGCGTGAGGATGAGCCTTAATGAATATGTTGATTGATTTTTGGCACACTCATACCCCTATTTTGAGTATTCTCATTCCTGCATTTACAGCCTTTGCCTTAGTTCTACTTGGCAATCCAGGTTCAGGAACTTTAGCACAAGATTGGCGACAACCTTGGCGTCGTGGAATCAGTTTAATCTCAGCAATTTTGGGACTTGCAACAGCAATCAGCTATCTAATACAAGCAAGCTCAGGGCAAATCTTTATTTACGAACTAAGTGAATGGACTGCACCTTTCGGAATTATTCTAGTTCTAGATCAACTCTCTGCTTTAATGCTTGTACTGACCTACAGCCTTGCACTACCCATCCTTTGGTTTGCAAGTAAAGAGTGGGATGAACGTGGACGTTATTTCCATGCAATGTCCCATTTCTTATTAATGGGACTGTGTGGTGCATTCCTCACAGGTGATTTATTTAACCTCTTTGTCTTCTTTGAAGTTTTATTAATGGCATCTTATGTTTTGCTCCTTCATGGGCAAGGCAAAGCACGCTTTCAATTGGGTATTCACTACGTCACCATCAACCTACTTGCATCTGCACTATTCCTCATTGGCTTAGGCATGATCTATGGCAGTGTCGGCAGCCTCAATATGGCAGATGTTGGACGTATATTGCCAACCCTACCCAATGATCAACATCGCCTTGCTACAGCAGGTGGCTTATTGCTCTTTGTCGTATTCGGCATTAAAGCTGCAATGCTTCCTGTCGGCTTTTGGTTGCCAAAAACCTATGCGGTGGCAGCAACACCTGTGGCTGCTCTCTTTACCATTATGACCAAAGTTGGTATTTATGCCATCTTACGTGTCAATGGTACGGTATTTAATGATGAGCTCGGGCAAAGTATTTTAAGTCATACCTTGTTGATTATTGGTTTAATCACTTCACTCTATGGTGTGATTGGAGCAATAGGTGTCGATCGTTTACGTCGTTTTGTCGGCTTTATGATTTTATCCTCTATTGGAACGATTCTCGTTGCATTCTCAATGATGAATGAAGCCGCATGGAGTGCAGGTCTCTATTATCTCGTACATAGCACAATCATTGCAGCATCATTTTATTTGCTCTGTGGATGGATTACCTCACAACGTGGTGTACTCAAAGATCATCTCAAAATTGCTCCTAAAATGAAGCAAGACAAGATTATTGCTGCAAGCTTCTTCCTTATTGCTTTAATGATGGCAGGACTTCCGCCATTCAGTGGCTTCTTAGGTAAAGTTCTCATTTTACAAGCAACTGCAAATTTTGCTTATCAAGGTTGGGTTATTGGTATAGTACTCTTGGTAAGTTTACTCAGTATTCTTGCTTTTACTCGAGTTGGCTTTGTCTTATTTTGGCGAGCAACTTCACCAGAAAATAATCCAGCAGAACAAGCCTATGCCGATTATCAAAATTTGCCAAATCAAGCACCCGTTCGTAATGATTGGACTATCTACCTACTGCTCAGTGGCTTAATTTTATATGTCGCTTGTGCAGCACCAGTTTTAAAATATACTGAACAGACTGCACAGCAAATTACGAAAGCGAGCCACTATCAACAACTTATTTTGAAATCTGATGAACATCAAAAGATCATTAGTGTTCAACCTTTTGATCCAAAATATATTCCAGAAACTAAAGACGGTGGTGAAGTTGCTGATCCAAATGCTCACTATATTCCATACAGTATTTCAAAAAATACGCTGAATGGTGAACATATTTCAGAATATAAACAGCAGCAGATTCAGCAACAACAAGCCGAACAACGCAAAGATCATGATCAACCTCAACTTAAGCCGATGGAGCAGTAAATGAAACAAAAACTTTCTTTCATTGATCGCGTCATTCCTCATCCATTTGTATCGGTACTGGTTGGTCTATCTTGGTTAATGCTTGGACATAGCTTTGAAGCCTTTGATATTTTTATGGCAATAATGCTCGGCTTAATTATTCCTAAAATCGTGCAACCATTTATTGTTCGTACGCCTAATATTCACTGGAAACCTGCCATTCATTTAGTTTTTGTCGTACTTTGGGACATCATTTTGTCCAATATTCGTGTTGCAAAACAAGTGCTTGGTCCAACAAAAAACTTACACCCAAAATGGTTCCGTGTGCCTTTAGACACCGATCATGAGCATGTTAATGCACTTCTTGCAATGATCATTACGACCACGCCAGGAACAGTAAGTGCGGGTATTGATCAAGAACGTGGCGATATTTTAGTTCATGCGCTTAGTTGTGATGATATTGATGCTGAAATTGAAGCCATTAAACTACGCTATGAACTTCCATTGATTGAAATTTTTAACGTCAAGGAAGGAGAAGAACAATTATGATATTTCTACCTTATGTACTTGGTATTTGCATCAGTATGATTACGATTTCGATGCTTCTCTGCCTGATTCGACTTGTGATGGGACCTTCAATCGTGGATCGCTTGCTTGCACTCGACACCCTATTTTTAAATGCAACCTGCTTGGTGATTATTCTCGGAATTTATTGGACAAGTACCAATATGTTTGAAGGTGCTTTATTGGTAGCCATGCTTGGTTTTGTATCAACTGCAGCATTAGCACGTTATTTCACTACTGGTCATGTCGTTGACTAATCAGGAATAAATGGAGAACTTTATGCAACTTGCTATGGAAATTATCGTTTCATTTTTTCTAATTACAGGTTCATTTTTCACCTTGGTTGGTGGCATAGGTATGGTTAAACTTCCCGATTTATTCATGCGTCTACATGCACCGACTAAAGCAAGTACATTGGGATTAGGGAGTTTTCTCATTGCAGGAATGATTTATTCGGCTTATAACAGCCGTTTCGGCTTTGCAGAATTACTCATCACCCTACTCGCTTTTATTACCGCACCTGTATCTGCAAACTTAATTGCACAAGCCGCGATTCATTTACGCTTACGTTCAACTTCAGGCGATGTACCAGAAACACTAGAACGAGCATTGCCATGGCAACGTCAAAAGACCATTAAACATTTTAAAGATGATCACCTTTAAAAATATAGCCCAAACGACATCTAAGATCATTGTTTTTATAATGAGATTCGCTTGTACTTCACTCTCAACTGAAAGTATAAGTGAATCATCCATCAGCAAATTTCTGAGAAAAAAATGTATACAGGTATTGTGCAAGGCTTAGAAAAAGTGAATGACATTCAACAAGGCAATCACTTTACAACACTTTTTATTTCAAATAAAAATAACTTTTTCAGTGATGTTTTTATTGGTGCAAGTGTTGCAATAGAAGGTGTATGTCTCACTGCAACAGGATTTGATCAAAAACTCAATCAAGTATCATTCGATGTTGCCCAAATCTCAAATACTTTAACAACCTTACAATTTTTACAAATTGGAAATGCCGTCAATATTGAGCGTTCAATCAAAGCGGGTATGGAAAATGGCGGACATAACTTATTTGGTCATATCGAAGGAATGGCAACCATCAAAAATGCCGTACATAACGGTGAAACCTTACATCTCGATATTATTATTCCAGATGGCAATATTAAATACTTCTTCAAAAAAGGTTTTATTGGCTTACAAGGATGTAGCCTAACAGTAAATCGAGTTGACAGAGAAAGCCATGAAATTTCAGTCGATTTAATTCCTGAAACTTTACGCTTAACAACATTTAAATCTGTAAAAGCAGGTGACAAACTTAACTATGAAATTGATCAAATGACTCGAACAATGGTCGATACTCTAGAGAGTATTCATGCACGTTAACCGTAAAATTTCTGAACTTAATAAAATCACAAAGCCAATTTTAATGATTGGTTTTGTTCTTATTTGAAAAAGTAACAATATCAACTAAAAATTGGGGCATGGACATCCTCTTGAAAACTTTCCATGCCATACTCATCGGCAAGTTTTGTCTTCCAATATTCCACAATTTTACTGTAATCAATTTCATCAGGGTGAAAACCTTCTTTATAATAAGATAGGTACTCAGGGATTAAAGAGATCATCATTTTTGACAGCATATAAATGCCGTAAAGATTTTGAGGTACTTTAGGTACGCTCTTCTTCCAATCCTGCATAAATAAACGTGTCGCAGAATAAAAAGTTAAACTTGCAAAACCTGTCGTCACATTACGCATGACAGAACGACGGACTTTGTCATCTTTATACAGGGTTTGATAGACATCAAAAGCAACCGCACGATGCTCAATTTCTTCAATCGCATGCCAAACCCAAAGTTTGATCGCATCATCATCCAAAGTACTCAGTACCTCAGGATGACGTAAAATATAACCACCAAGAAGTGCCGTAAAATGTTCAAAAGCGGCTGTCACTGCCAATTGATACTTTGGTGGCACACTTTTAATAAGTGCATCACGGCGCCCGAGCCATGCCTGAAAACGATCTAAGTTATAGTCATCTCTGCGCCATGCATCATTAAATTCAGCATGTGCTTTGGAATGCATCGCCTCTTGACCAATAAATGCGGCAATTTGTGCTTGCAGTTTTTCATCAGTAATCTTATCACGTACATTTCGTACGCTATGTACAAAAAACTGCTCACCGATAGGGAAAGTCGATGATAATGCTGTCAACAAATGTGACATCACAGGTGAGTTTGCAAAAAAATGTCTACGAATGGCTTTGGGGTTAAAACTCGGTTTACGGACTTTAATACCAATAGCCTTAGGACGATTTAAATATGTTTTTTTTTCTTCCGCCGCTATAACTGTTGACATAAGAATAATCCTACTTTTGTCTGAATTAATCCATATTGGCAGAAAACATAAATTTGTATATTGCTAAAAAAACCATCAATTGACTAAAAATACCAATCTGGCAGAAAGGTCAAATAAGACATAAAAACCAAAAATATAGTTATTAATTTTTAACATTAAAAATCAACTATATATATCAAAATAAAACACAATTATTAACATCTTATTATGTCAATCATTTACATTTATTCCTATAAAAAACGCCTACATAAAATGTAGGCGTTGAAAATGGGTCTCTAAATTTTTAACGTGCTCAATCCATCTTATACATCAAGGTAATCTAGAATACCTTCTGCTGCTTCACGACCTTCCCAAATTGCTGTGACAACAAGGTCAGAACCACGAACCATATCACCACCCGCAAAAATTTTCGGGTTTGATGTTTGGAATTTATACTGTTGTTTTTCAGCTGCAAGTACGCGCCCTGAACCATCCAAACCAATATTTACATCTGCAAACCAATCAGCAGGACTTGTACGGAAACCAAATGCCAATAAGACTGAATCTGCAGGTAAAATTTCTTCAGATCCAGGAATTGGCTCAGGACTACGGCGACCACGAATATCAGGTTGACTCAATTGAGTTGTCACAAACTTAACGCCTGTCACTTTGCCATTTTCACCGACAATTTCAATCGGTTGACGATTAAATTGAAATTCAACGCCTTCTTCACGTGCATTCTTCACTTCACGACGTGAACCAGGCATATTCTCTTCATCACGGCGATAAGCACACGTTACAGACTCAGCACCCTGACGGATTGAAGTACGGTTACAGTCCATTGCAGTATCACCACCGCCAAGAACGATCACCTTTTTACCTTCAACACTAATATATTCCGATGGATCTTTTTCCCAACCTTGCGTACGGTTAACATTCGCAATGAGGAAATCAAGCGCATCTACTACGCCATCAAGATCCTCACCTGCAAAACCACCTTTCATGTAGGTATATGTTCCCATACCCATGAACACAGCATCATAATCTGCAAGAAGTTGGTCAATGGTGATATCTGTACCAATTTCAACATTCAAACGGAATTCAACGCCCATACCTGTAAAAATTTCACGGCGGCGTTTCATTACGTCTTTTTCCATTTTGAATTCAGGAATACCAAAAGTCAGCAAGCCACCGATTTCAGGGCGTTTATCAAATACAACAGGCTTCACACCATTACGCACAAGAATATCTGCACAACCTAAACCTGCAGGACCTGCACCAATGATCGCCACTTTTTTGTCTGTCCATTTCACATTGGACATATCTGGACGCCAACCTAAAGCAAAGGCTGTATCATTAATATATTTTTCAGCATTACCAATGGTAACGGCGCCAAAACCATCATTTAGGGTACAAGCACCTTCACATAAACGGTCTTGTGGACATACACGACCACACACTTCAGGCAAAGTATTAGTTTGATGGCACAGTTCCGCTGCTTGGAAAATACGACCTTCCGCAATCAACTTTAACCAATTTGGAATGTAGTTATGTACTGGACATTTCCATTCACAGTAAGGATTACCACAACCTAAACAACGGTGGGTCTGATTTGCTGCCACTTCTGCTGTAAAAGGTTTATAAATTTCCACAAACTCTGCTTTGCGGACATCAATATCTTTTTTTTCTGGATCTTGGCGTGCTACATCCAAAAATTGAAAGTCATTATTCAGGCGTTCAGCCATGTCTCTCTCCGTGGGTTGGATATGGATAACTTCATATACCTGTGTATATCTGCAAAGTTACCCACACCTACCTAAAATATGAGTAGTGGAATTATTGTGGATCGGCTTGAGTTGTTTTCAAAAGCGTTTGTAAATTAGCTGCTTTTGGTTTCACGAGCCAGAATTTACGACTATAGAAATCAAACTCATTGCGGATCTTATACGCCCAAGCACTACCTGTTTCTGCAATATGTTCATCTAAAATACGAAGTAAGAACTCTTGATGTTCCTCCATCGACTCTGTTGAAATACGGTTCAATTCAATCAATTCGTGATTATAGTAATCTACGAAGTCATTATCTAAGTCAAGTACATAAGCAAAACCACCCGTCATACCTGCACCGAAGTTATGTCCAACTTTACCGAGTACAGTCACAATACCGCCTGTCATGTATTCACAACAATGGTCACCTGCACCCTCAATCACCGCAAATGCACCTGAGTTACGTACTGCGAAACGCTCGCCTGCCGTACCTGCTGCAAATAATTTACCGCCTGTTGCACCGTAAAGACAAGTATTACCAATGATTGCTGTTTCTTGCGTTTGGAATGGTGAACCTTTTGGTGGGAAAATCGACACACGACCACCCGCCATACCTTTACCTACATAGTCATTCGCATCGCCTTCAAGACTGATATGCAAACCACCAGCATTCCAAACACCTAAAGACTGTCCTGCTGTACCTTTCAGGTTCATTTTTACAGGATGTGCTTCCATGCTCAAGTTACCATAGCGTTTGGCAATTTCACCTGAAATACGTGCGCCAATCGAACGGTCACAGTTTACGGTTGTGAAGTGATATTCACCGCCAGTACCAGCGTCAATTGCAGGAAGCATCTCTGCAATCATTTTCTCAGCCAATACACCTTTATCAAATGGTGCATTACCTTGAACTTCGCAATATTGTGCTTTACCTTCCGCAGATGGATGTGATGTTAACAATGCACTTAAATCGAGATGTGCATGTTTTTCAGTTTCACCCGGTAACATTTCAAGCAGATCAGTACGACCAATCAAGTCTTTCAATGATGCAACACCCAATGCTGCTAACCATTCACGTGTTTCTTCTGCAATGAAGTGGAAGAAATTAATCAGCATTTCAGGTTCACCGATATAGTGTTCCTGACGTAAATGATCTTGTTGAGTCGCAACACCTGTCGCACAGTTATTTAAATGGCAAATACGCAAGTATTTACAACCTAAAGCAATCATTGGTGTCGAACCGAAACCGAAGCTTTCGGCACCCAAAATCGCAGCTTTAACCACATCCAAACCTGTTTTTAAACCACCATCGGTTTGTACACGAACTTTGCCACGTAAATCATTCACACGAAGCGCTTGGTGCGCTTCTGCAAGACCCAATTCCCAAGGTGAACCTGCATGGTGAATTGAAGACAATGGTGAAGCAGCTGTACCACCGTCATAACCTGAAATGGTAATGAAGTCGGCATAAGCTTTCGCAACACCAGCCGCAATTGTACCTACGCCTGGCTCTGAAACTAATTTTACAGAAACCATTGCATCAGGATTGACTTGCTTCAAGTCAAAGATCAATTGTGATAAATCTTCGATTGAGTAAATGTCATGGTGTGGTGGAGGTGAAATCAAGGTCACACCTGGTACTGAGTAACGTAAACGTGCAATTAAGCCATTCACTTTACCACCCGGTAACTGACCACCTTCACCTGGTTTTGCACCTTGTGCCACTTTAATCTGTAAAACTTCTGCAGATCTTAAGTAAGCAGGCGTTACACCAAAGCGACCCGATGCAATTTGTTTGATTTTCGAGTTACGAATTGTGCCGTAACGTGCTGGATCTTCACCACCCTCACCAGAGTTTGAACGACCACCAATGGTGTTCATGGCAATGGCAATGGCTTCATGTGCTTCAGGTGACAATGCACCTAATGACATACCAGCAGAGTCAAAACGTGGCAAAATTTCTGAAACCGCTTCAACTGCTTCTAAAGGAATGGAATTTTCAGTTTTAAGTTTCAATAAATCACGAATCGTAGCAATCGGACGTGTATTGACAAGCTCTGCGTATTCTTTAAAGTCCGCATAATTACCTGAACGCACAGATTTATGTAATGCATTGATCACATCTGGGTTGAATGCGTGGTATTCCTTGTCAAATACAAATTTCAGCAAACCACCTTGCTCAATTGGCTTACGTGCTTTCCACGCCAAATCCGCCAATTTTTTCAAATCGTTTTCAAGGTCTGTAAATGTCGCACCTTTAATACGGCTTGGTACGCCTGTAAAGCATTTTTCAACCACTTCATCAGACAAACCGACAGCTTCAAACAACTGACCGCCACGATACGATGCAACAGTTGAAATCCCCATTTTAGAGAGAACTTTCAATAAGCCTTTTTCAATCCCTTTACGGAAGTTCGCTTGTGCATGAATTGGATCACCCAACAACTCACCTTTAGCAATCAAATCATTGATCACGTCATACGCAAGATATGGATAAATTGCAGTTGCACCAAAACCTAAGATCACTGCAAATTGATGCGCATCACGTGCAAGTGCAGTCTCAACGACAATATTAGCATCGGTACGCAAACCGACCTTCATTAAATGATGATGAATTGCACCTGTGACCATTGCTGAGTTTGCAGGTAAATAACCTTGACGAATTTTACGATCTGAAATGACCAACAATGTTTTGCCATCACGAATCGCTTGTGCCGCTTCTTCACAAATACGTGCAATTGCAGCTTCAAGACCTTCAGTTTCCGCATAGTTCAAATCGATATCGGCAATTTCATAACCTTTACGACCCAATGTACGAATTTGGTGCATTTTAGAGTTTGAAAGTACAGGACTTGAAACAATTAAACGATCCGCATGTTCAGGACCTTGTTCAAAAACATTTTGCTCCCGACCAAAACACGTTTCCAATGACATTACGATAGATTCACGCAATGGATCGATTGGTGGGTTTGTCACTTGGGCAAATTGTTGACGGAAATAATCACTCACATGACGTACTTGGCGAGACAATACTGCCATTGGCGTATCATCACCCATTGAACCAACAGCCTCCTGACCGCTTTCAGCGATTGGACGAAGCAATTGATCACGCTCTTCAAAAGTTACCAAGAACATTTTTTGTGCGGCCTTAAGGTCATCACCTTTTAAGCCTTGTTCACATAAATATTCTTCTAACTCAGGGCTACCTTGGATACGCACAGAATTTTCACGTAACCATTGACGATATGGGCGCATTTTTTTCAGGTGATTGCTGACATCTTTGGTGTCGAGCATTTTTCCTGTATGGGTATCGATCACGAGAATTTGACCTGGACCTACACGACCTTTCGAAATCACGTCTTCAGGCTTATAACCCCATACACCAATTTCCGATGCAAGTGTGATGTAACCATTTTTGGTAATCACCCAACGTGCAGGACGTAAGCCATTACGGTCAAGCATACAAATGGCATGACGACCATCTTGAATCACTAAACCTGCAGGACCATCCCATGCTTCCATATGTTTAGAGTTAAACTCATAGAATGCACGTAAATCTGCATCAAGCGTTTCAACGTTCTGCCAAGCAGGTGGAATTAACATGCGTAGCGCACGGAACAAGTCCATACCGCCACCGACTAAGATTTCAAGCATATTATCCATGCTTGAAGAATCCGAACCTGTACGGTTAACGATTGGATCTAAATCGGTAAGACCTGGTAATAATGGATTTTCAAATTTTGGTGTACGTGCAACAGCCCAATTACGGTTCGCTGTAATCGTATTAATTTCACCATTGTGCGCCAAATAACGAAACGGCTGAGCCAATGGCCAACGTGGCAATGTGTTAGTCGAGAAACGTTGATGAAATACCACAATATGTGATTCTAAACGTGGATCAGCTAAATCTGTATAGAAGTCTGCAATCGCTTCAGGCAACATCAAACCCTTATAGCTAATTACAGTTGAACATAAAGTCGTGACATAAAATGATGAATCTTGACTTAACTTTTGTTCAGCACGACGACGTGCCATAAACAATTTACGGTTAAACTCAACTTCAGTTACACCCATTGGACAGTTAACAATAATCTGTTCAAATGCAGGCATAGACTGTAAAGCTATACGACCTAAAATATCGACATTGGTCGGAATCACACGCCATGCAATCACACGGCAACCTTCATCTTCAATTTCTTTGGTTAATACTTGTTTTGCATAAGCTGCAATTGCAGGGTCAAGACTTAAAAATACACTACCAACGGCAAATACTTCACTCAGTGTAATGTCACTTAAGCGTTTTGCTTCTTCACGGAAAAATTGCTTTGGCATTGCCAAAAGTAAACCACAACCATCACCAGTTTTGCCATCTGCGGCAATACCACCACGGTGGGTCATACAACTTAAACTATGAATCGCGGTCTTGACTAAGTCATGGCTTGCATCACCCTGCATATGGGCGATTAAACCGAAACCACAGTTATCTTTAAACTCATCAGGTTGATATAAACCTTGAGCGGGAGCTACAGAATTAGGCGATGGCATGTGCATAGCGTACCCTTCTTTTCAACATGGGCCCTATCGGGCAAAAACAAACGAATTATAACTTTGCGATTTTTATGAAACATTTCAATTTAGCTGACATCGGTCATTTTAACGTCATTGTATAACCCGCTACTTATGCTTTTGTAACAAACCTTTTACGAATAGTTTTGCACTTTTTTAAAGCGATGTAGCGGATTAAAATCGCACACTAATTGGATCGTTTCGCGCCAAAACAGGGACAATTAACTCAATTAGTGCACCAATAAAGCAAAATATATGCCAATTATTATAAGAACTCACCCAAGCCCTAAAATACACTTTATTTTAATGATAACTTTAAGTGTTGCTCTATTTTAAGTCTATAAAATGCACCATTTACGTGCAATAAATATTTAAAAAAAAATTAACCGCTCCATTTTAGAACTTTTTAGTTAAATGGATCACTCATTTCTTGTGAAGCTACTTTTTTCTCTACAGGTAATTGTTCTTTTGGCTTGGGTTTCGGCTGTTCAACCGCTGAATGTGACTGCTCAACCCCAATCACATTACCACTTTGATCTTTGCGTGTAATTGTCGTTTTTGTCGTTGGCACACCTGTTGTTGTCGATGAGCCACTTGTTGAACCTGATGGTAGCGTTACTGGTTTAGGTCGTACAATCAGTGTCTCATCAATAATTGGAATAGGTGCAGATTTCAACTTCACTTCATATAGTTTATTGCCACCTTGTGTTTCATCAAAACCCAAGTCATTCACTAAATCTGTATACTGCCCCAACTTAATCACTTTAGGCTTTACAGATGCAGGTAAACCCAATTGTAATTGTTGTAGTTGTGTATTGGCTTCAGCCTCAGTTTTAAATACACCGTAGTTAGCAACATATTGCTCAGCTTGATTGTCACCACTTAAACGAAAATAGAAAAGATTCTTTCTATCTGCCTGTTTACGAATAAAACCTGAAATCACATCTTCCTCATTGGCTTTAAACAATTCAATACTAAAATTTTTCTTATTGTCTTGAATAAATTTCGTGCCACGAAATTCAACGGTATGATCACCAGATACAACCACACGTGTCGTCATTTCTAGCGGACGGACTTCATCTTGCAAACTTCCCAAATGAATGCTCGCTGCCACTTTTTCAGGCTGAATTTGCACTTGAGTATCTTCAATTGGACGATCCATCTCAACCAACTGATCTGTATCTGTGACAACCCAAAAAATAAAGGCAGTCAATAGACAAGCTAAACCACTGATCAGCCAAATATATTGCCGAATACTTTCCCAGTGAATACGCTTTGTTGCCATGTGAATGCCTTAATTTGTTCAGTGTTGATTTGCAAGAATCGCTTGCTTCATCTGCTCTACATCAAACTCACGCGTAATAATTGCCCGCCCCAATTGCTTCATTAAAACTAAGCGCAATTGACCATCAAGCACTTTTTTATCGTGTGCCATATATGCAAGGAATTCATCTAGCGGAATCTGCGGACATGCTACAGGTAAATGTGCACGTTGAATGATATTTTTTGTACGCTCCAAATCAGCTTGACTGATCCAGCCCATACGATGTGACAAATCTGCTGCCATTACCATACCAGTTGCAACAGCTTCGCCATGCAACCATACGCCATAGCCCAAATAAGATTCAATCGCATGACCAAAGGTATGACCTAGATTGAGTAAAGCACGTTCACCTTGTTCTTTTTCGTCATTTGCAACAATGCGAGCTTTATGAGCACATGAACGATAAACTGCTTCAGCAAGTAAATCTGCATCACGCCCAACCAAAGCATCCATATGCACTTCAAGCCAAGCGAGAAATTCAATATCACCTAATAATGCATATTTAATCACTTCTGCCAGACCTGCAGAAAGCTCACGATCAGGCAAAGTGCTTAACTGTGCCATATCAGCAAGAACCACTTGAGGTTGTTGAAAAGCACCAATCATGTTTTTACCCAAAGGATGATTAATTCCTGTTTTCCCACCAACACTGGAATCGACCTGAGAAAGCAAAGTCGTTGGCACCTGAATAAAATATACGCCACGCTGAAAACATGCCGATGCAAAGCCCGACATATCACCAATCACACCACCACCTAAAGCCAATACGGTACAATCACGGTTAAAACCCGCTTCAAGCAAAGCATCAAAAATTAAATTAAGATGCTCAATATCTTTGAATTTTTCACCATCAGGTAAAATACAAGTTTTAACTGTTTTACCTAATTGCTCAATAGCAGATACATAATGTGATAAATATAATGGCTCAACTGTCGTATTACTCACAATCATCACTTGTTTACCAAAAATATATGGCCCAAGGAGCTGTTGTGGGTCTAAATGACTACCAATAAAAATAGGATAACGGCGTTCGCCAAGTTCAACATATAACGTTTGCATGATGTAAGCCACTAAAGAGTATCAGTCAATTCTTTGGAAATAATCAGTTGGAGAATACTTTGCGCTAAATCACGCGCTGCTCCCTGATTAGTTTCAATAATATAATGCGCAACTTCTCGATAAAATGGATCTCTAAGCTGTAATAAGTCTTTTAGTTTTTGCTCAGGATTTTCGACTTGCAATAATGGTCTATTCTTATCACGATAAGTGCGCTGTAATTGAAGCTCTACAGGCGTATAAAGATAAATAACAATTCCGCGTTGATGCAGATATTCGCGGTTTTCAGGCTGCGTTACAGCACCACCACCCGTTGCAACAACCAAATTATTTTTCGATGTCAGCTCATCAATGACTGCTGTTTCCCTGAACCTAAAACCAGGTTCACCCTCTTTTTCAAATATCCACGGGATGGTCGCCCCAGTTTTACGCTCAATTTCATGATCACTGTCTAGAAAATCACGATCAAGTAAATCTGCCAAATGACGACCAACGGTAGTTTTCCCGGCTCCCATGGGCCCTACCAAATAAATATTCGGTAGGGTGTTAAACTCTTTGCTTGGCAAGGAGTCACCTATTGAATTGCTTTCATTGAAAGTATATTAATGATTTCTGGTTTGACTGTCATTAACAATTCTTGGTGTAACAAAGATTAATAGCTCACGCTTATTCTCTGTTTTTGCATCTTTACGGAACAAACGACCTACGTAAGGAATATCCCCAAGGAATGGAACTTTGGTTTGTGTTTTCGAATTTTGCTGTTCAAAAATTCCACCTAAAACCACCGTTTCACCATTATCAACAAGTACATTGGTTGTAATTTCATTTTTATTTAAAATGATTTCACCATTCGGCGCTGTTCCTGCTGGCGAGTCACTAGTAATCAGCAAGTCCATCTGCACCTTACCATCTGGTGTAATACTTGGCGTCACATCTAAACTCAACAATGCGTCTTTAAACTCAGTTGTTGCTGTTGCAGCACCACCTGCTGTCGAGGTTGTTTGATATGGGATTTGTTGACCTGATGATACTTTGGCTTTCTGCTTATCTGCAGTCAAAACTTTTGGTGTCGAAATGACTTCACCATAACCATCGGCTTGTAATGCCGATAACTCAAGATCCAACATGAAATCTGACAAACTAATCAGACCAAATGCAATTTTACTTGCACCCGCACCTGTTACACCTAAATCCACATTTAAATTATCTGGACGTGTAATGGTATATTTACCATCATCATCAGGTGTTTTTAAGTCCCAAAGTGTCGTGTCGCTACCACCAACAAGTAAATCATTATTTTTTGTAATACCTTGAGATAAAATGCCCCACTTGACTCCCATTTCCTTGGTAAAGTCTGTCGTTGCACGCACAATTCTTGCCTCAATCATGACCTGCTTCACAGATACATCAAGTAAATCAATCATTTTTCTGACTTTATCAATATTTTGTGAAGTGTCATTTATAATTAGAGTGTTGGTTCGTGTATCTGCAACGACACTACCACGAGAACTTAATAAACTTTCGAGCGCAAGATTGTCTGCATTGTTATTACCATTATTATTGCCAGCATTTTTCCCATTACGAGAATCCTGCAATAATTTCAATACATCTGCAACTTTTGCATAACTCAACTGAATATACTCAGTTTGAATTGGCGCAAGTTTAATGCTTTGTGCAATTGCTTTCGCTTCCTCATCCTCAGATTTAATTAATTCTGCAACAGGTGCAATCCAAATCACGCTACCATTACGACGTTTATCTAAATTTTTCGTTTTGAGAATAATATCAAGCGCTTGATCCCAAGGAACATCTTTTAATCGTAAAGTAATATTGCCCTGTACCGTATCTGCAGCAACCATATTGATTCCCGTAAAGTCTGCAAGCAACTGTAGAACTCGACGTACTTCAATATCTTGGAAATCAAGAGAGATTTTTTTACCTGTATAGTTATTTGGAGATTGTAAGCTTTGCGGACTTTTCTTCTCTTCAGGACGTTTTAAGCTCACAGTCAGTTTATTTTCCGCCTGATAAGCCATGTACTCATAGCTACCCGATGATTGAATAGTAATGACACCATTTGCACCATCATTATAAGCATCGATTACAGATACCGGCGTTGCAAAATCATTGACATTCATACGGCGAATCAGATGTGCAGGAATACGATTTCCTAACAAGCGAACAACGACTTTACTGCCTTGTTGCTGGACATCTACAGGTGTATTTGCTCCTAATAAGCTAATACCCACCTGCCCCTCACCAGATTTGCCACGTTGAAAACCAATATCAGCAATGCCTTGTTGTTGTGACACAGCACTTGGTCCAAGTTCAGGCAAGGCTGTATTGCTACCGACTTGAGCTGAATTATTGACTTTTAAAATAAAGGTATTGCCTTCAACACGCGTTGTAAATGCACTTTTATTATTTAAATTAACCGTTAACCGTGCGCGCTTCTCATCTGAAGTGACTTCAACAGAGCTTGCTTCATTGGTCGCAACAGGCACATTCGTTTGATTTAAAGTTTGTTTCGCATCGTTAAAGTCAAGAACCAATCGAGATGGATTCTCCAATTCATAGGCTTGTGGCTGTGGTGGCAAGCCATTAAACATCACACGAATTTCCGTCCCTTGACCAGGAACCTGCATTGGCACAACATTAGTCATGGTGATTTGTGCAGATGCAACTTGCATGATTGCCATTGATACCGCCGCCATTGAAAACTGACGAAGACTGCTATTCATAAATGTGCCATCCCCAACGAATAAATTTTTTACACTATTTTTCATTTTTATTCCTTAATCTAATCTCAATCTGCAGGCCCAAGAAGTACAAGACTCCGCGGTCTTTCGATATAACCATCCCTGCCATCTGGTACAATTTCAAGTAAATCAATACGTGTTGGCGTAATATCAATAATACGTCCTTGATTCATCCCGATATAGCTACCACGTTGTACACGTTCAACTTCACCATCTGGCGTTTGAATCAATGCAATGATCTGACCTGTTACACCCTTCATGCTACCCTTCATATTCAATGATTCAATCGCATAACTTTCAAGGGGTTGTGGTGGACGTGAGAAGTTTGGATAAACACGCTTACCTGACATGATTTTCAATTCATTGGCAAGTGAATTTGGTAAAACCGGACTGCGCAATTGTTGAGCACTATAGTTAAAACTTGCAATCGGCTCAAAAACTGGTGCTGGTTCAATCGGTAAAGGCTCTTGGCTACGAATATCTGCCATTGCTTGAGTCACTGCATCCATACGTGAATCACAGCCTGATAAAATCAATCCTATCGCAAGACCGCAGGCAATTTTAATTGTTTTCATTATTGTTGCCCTCCTGGCTGAACCGCAGGTGCTTGACTAGAGCCTGCATTATCATCCGTACCAATATAACGGTATGTCTTTGCATTCAACGTATAGTCAACCAATGGAATATCTGATTTTTTATCTGATGGTGGCGCAGCCGTCACGGTAAAGTCGTGCATAGTCACAATACGTGGTAATGCTGCAATACTGCTGACAAAATTACCAAATGAGTGGTAATCACCTGTTGCTTGAATTGAAATAGGCTGTTCAATAAAGAACTCTTGTTTTACTTCATTTTCAAGACGAATATTTTTAAATTTAAGCCCTGAACCCACGCCAGCAACGTTAATATCTTCAACTAATCCTGGTATTTCAGTTTCTTTCGGCAATTGTTGCAATTGTTGCGTAAAATTGGCTTCCATTTGCTGTAACTGCGTTTGAAGCTGCTGTAAGTTACGTAATTTAGAATCTTTTTCCTTAAACTCATTCAGCAAAGTTTGCTCTTGGTTACGCGCACCATCAATCGACTCTAACTTCGATTTGATTGCCAAGAAATACCCCAATGCGCAAACAACAAAGAATAAAAATATCCAACAGGTAATTTTGACGGACCAAGGCCAACTACCAAAATTATTCATATCAAGTGTATTAAATTGTTGAAAGAATTTTTCAACTGTCATTTTTTTCTTTTTTGGTCCATCTTTATCTAGAGACACTTCATTTAATTCATCACGACTCATTGTGCACCTCCCGCATTCGCTGTTGTTGCAACCGCAGCACTTGCACCCTGATCTGCATCGGCTTGAGTCCCAGCTTCACCAAGATCAGCAGTAACAACAAAACTTCCATAAGTTTCTTCAACTCGTGGAACAATTGAACTTGTGTCTTTATTTTTATTTTCTTCTGCTGCTAGGAATGAATTCATAAATGCATTTCTAAACCATGGTGATGCTTCCATACCACGAAGTAATTCAGCTACTGTATTTGGACTTTCTGCACGCCCTTCGATCGTAAACTTATCACCTGTACGATTGAACTTTGTAATATACATACTTGATGGCACAACACGTACCAATTCATCAATTAAATGAACTGTGACAGGTCGCTGACTTTCAAGTCCTTGAATCAGTTTCATGCGCTCAATAATGGCATTACGACGTTCTTGCATACCATCTAATGTTTTTAATTGGCTATCAAGCGTTTGATTGGTGCTTGTAATAAGCTGATTTGCTTGTTCCTGATCATTGAGTTTATGATCAAAATATAACCAAGCCAACATCACTGCAACCAAGCCTAAAATTGCCACCCCAACGCACATTGCAATAAATTGTTTCTTACGCTGTTCTCTCAGCTCATCACGCCAAGGGAGTAAGTTAATCTTTGCCATTAATCAAAACTCCTCAATGCCAAACCGCATGCAACCATTAATGATGGCGCATCATTTTCTATTTTTTTCAGGTCGATCTGTGGTGAGAACCCCATCTGCAAAAATGGATTTGCAACAGTGACTCGATAACCTAGTTTTTGTTGTAATAATTTGGATAAACCAGGAATATTTGCATTCCCCCCTGCCAGCAAAATGTGGTCAATCTCGTTAAATTGAGATGATGAGAAAAAGAATTGTAATGAACGTGCTGCTTGTTGTACTACAGCTTCTAAAAATGGATTCAATACTTCCGTTTCATAGTCATCAGGCAAAGTACGATCTTTTTTCGCACGCCCTGCTTCATCATATGACAAGCCATAACGGTTCTGCACATCTTGAGTCAGTTGTTTACCACCAAAGACTTGCTCACGCGTATAGATAATTTTCCCATTTTGCATGACAGACAATGTCGTCATGGTATGACCAATATCGAGAATACCGACCATATTTACACCAATAGGCAATGTATCTGAAAACACATCAAATGCACGTTCAAGTGCATAGCTTTCAACATCAGCAATTTTTGGTGTCAAACCTGCAATTTCGATCACTTCGAGTCGAGTATCTATATTTTCTGTGCGTGTTGCGACAAGCAACACGTTGACCCGATTCGGGTTTGCAAGACGATCGGGTAACACTTCAAAATCAAGACTGACTTCATCAAGTGGAAAAGGAATATACTGCTCTGCATCCATACGAATCTGAACTTCACGTTCTTCATCGTTCATATCTGCATCCATCTCAATGACTTTATTAATCACCATTGATGTAGGAACAGCAAGCGCAACATTCTGTGATTGCGGATTTGCAATATTCACCGCGCGCTCTATTGCATCTGCAACAGATTCCGGATTGAGAATGCCTTTTTCAACGACACTCCCTTCCTGTAATGGACTTAATCCATAACTTTCAACCCAATAACGACCGTTTTTAACAGACAGTTCCAATATCTTTACAGAAGTAGAACTAATATCCACCCCTGCTAACCCCTTATTTGGCTTACGATATAGTCTAAGCACGATACAATTCCTATTATTTTTTTATCCCCAACTACATACAAACTAAAATACAGCTGGTCTTAATTTTTTAACAGATACAATATCTCATCTAACAATCCGCCAAATGAAAAGCTATACTGACCGTCAATTAGTTTGCCATTAGCTCTTATTAAAACTTACTTGTTATGAAAAAGCTATCTCGATTAGGTCATATTCACCCATTTTTTTTGCTGATTATTAGTATATTAGTTGCAATTCCAATGGGATTTTACGGCATGTACCTTTACATTGCCCCTTCACTACCTGAAATGAGCTCATTAAAAAAAGCTCCTTTATTGAAGCCATTACAGGTGTATACCTCCGATAATGAGCTAATTGCAGAGTATGGTGGCAAACTTTCGGTACCTGTTGAATACAAACAAATTCCACCAGAATTCATATATGCATTTTTGGCGGCTGAAGATTCGTCTTTTTTTGAACACAGCGGGATCAGCTTTAAAGGTCTAGGTCGTGCTGTTAGTGAAAGTGTGACGGGGTCAAATGTTCAAACAGGTGGCTCGACCATCACCATGCAGGTAGCTAAAAACTATTATTTATCGCCTGAGCGAACGCTTAAACGTAAGTTAACTGAAGTTTTCCTTGCTCGAAAAATAGAACAAAACCTAAGTAAAGAAGATATTTTATCTTTATATGTCAATAAAATTTTCTTAGGTAAAAATGCTTATGGCATTGCAGCCGCTGCAAAAATTTATTATGACAAAAATCTTGATCAGCTCAGCATTGCCCAAATGGCAATGATTGCGGGTTTACCCAAAGCCCCATCAAAATATAATCCTGTTGCCAATCCTGAACGAGCTTTAGAGCGTCGTAATTGGATTTTGGGACGTATGTTGCAACTCGGTTATCTTAAACAAGAGCAATATCAAAAAGCAGTCGCTGAACCTATTAGTTTAAATATGCCTGACCGTGGCATCACCAATAAATTTCCTTATGTCGGTGAAATGGTTCGCTCAGAGTTAGTCGAAAAATTTGGCGAACAAGCGGTTGACTCTGGCTATAAGGTTTACACAACCATTAACAGCCAACGTCAAACCTATGCCGAAGAATCAGTACAAAAAGGTTTAGAAGACTATGATCGCCGTCACGGTTGGCGTGGTGCAGAGGCACATGACAAACCATTAAAAGACTTCATTCCATTTGCAAATACTTACCCTGCACAAGTTGTCAAAGTTAATAGCAATAGTTTTGATGCTTTGATGCAAGATGGCTCTAAAGTCACTATTCCTTGGTCTGGTATGTCTTGGGCCCGACCATATCGTAATGCCAACAGTGTTGGTGGAGCACCAAGTAATGCATCACAAATTGTTAAAGTAAAAGATATTGTCCGCTTGCGTCCAAACGAAGAAAAATCGGCTTGGTCATTGGTTCAAATTCCAAAAGCCCAAGGACAATTGATTGCAATTAATCCCAACGATGGCTCAATTGAAGCAATTGTTGGTGGTTATAACTTTTATCATTCAAAATTTAACCGTGCGCTACAAGGTTGGCGTCAACCCGGCTCAACCATTAAACCATTCATTTATGCTTTAGCACTTGAACGTGGTATGACTCCTTATAGTATGGTAAATGACAGTCCGATTCGGATTGGGAAATGGTCACCGAGAAACTCAGATGGTCGCTATTTGGGGATGATTCCACTACGTCGTGCATTGTATTTATCTCGTAATACCGTGTCTGTTCGCCTATTACAAAGCGTTGGTGTAGAACGTGCTCGCCAACTACTTATGGATTTTGGCCTACAAGATGATCAAATTCCTCGCAACTTTACGATTGCACTTGGTACACCTCAGGTACTTCCAGTACAAATGGCAACTGGCTACGCAACGATTGCAAATGGTGGTTATCGTGTTCAACCTCACTTTATTAGCCGTATCGAAGATGCGTATGGTAAAGTCATTTACGAAGCGAAACCTGATTATGCATGTATTCCGTGTATCAATGAAAAAGTCACTCAACCTCAAGTAGAAAAAGCCGAAAATTCAATAACCTCGCCTGATGACGAAGTATTTGCGAGTGCTGCTTCTGCTCCAACATCTGAAAGTAAACCTCTAAGCAAAGAGGAACAAGGGAAGTACCGCCAAGCTCAACGTATTCTAAAATCACAATCTGCATTTGATATGGCAAATATCTTACGTGATGTGATCGTACATGGTACTGGTCGTGCCGCATTGAAAATTGGTCGTGATGATATTGGTGGTAAAACAGGGACAACCAACGATGCTAAAGATGCTTGGTTTGCAGGCTTTAATGGCAAACTCGTGACCATTGCATGGGTTGGATTCGATCAACCATCAACTCTAGGTCGTCGTGAATATGGTGGTATTGCTGCTCTACCTGTATGGACAAACTTTATGGGCAAAGCGCTTAAAGATACACCTTCTGCTTGGGTACGTTTCGACAAAGATGCAAAAGATCCTCTAAGTCGCGAACAACGTAGTACAGAAGAAGATATAATGCTGAATGATGAAGATAAAAAAGATTATCGCGCATCACCACCATTGGCTCGCCCTATTTATCGTCCTGCACCTGTAGCACCAACACGTAATCGTGCGAGTGACTTTGATGATTTACCTGGAGAAAGTGGCAATGCCGATGCTCCATCTGCGCCTCGTTCATCAGAACAAGCGCTTAAACCTAAAAACTCAGCGCCACCTGCAATGAATCAAGGTTCGACTTCAGCAAAACGAGAAAGCGATTCTATGGAAAATTTAATTAATAATGTGCAGTGACCATCTTCCAGTGAGTTACAAAGCATTATGCTAAAAAAAATAGCCATCTTCGGATGGCTATTTTTTATGTCTATTGAATCTGTTGTTTGACTGGATCAACAACTTATTTCTTCTGAAAAATATACATTTGGAAACTCGCTTTGAGTTTCATTTCGGATTGTTGCTCCAATTGCTGACGTTTATCTTGCTTTGCTTTATAGGCATATGGTGTCATTGCAATCAAGTCTTTCAATTGTTGTTGATCTAAAGTAAATTCTGACTCGATCATCGGTTGCTCAATCAATTCAAAATTTTCTTTTAACTGCTCAACAAACTTATGCGGATCATGTGCATTTACTTCATCAAATAGCGCTTCACGCATTGCATACAAGTGTTCAGGTGCAGGCGTAACCACCATCAAATAACCTTGTGGCTTAAGTACACGTAAAATTTCATCTTCAGGAATTGGACTAAATAAACTCGTACATAAATTAATGCTTTGATCAAGTACAGGCAATGTTGCCCCTGTACCAACTACCCAAGTCACATCTCGATTCATTTTTGCTGCAACTTGTACCGCATTTTTGGCAATATCTACACCAACACATTGTAAGGTTTCTTTTTGCATTGCACTGGTGTAATAGCCCTCACCACAACCAATATCGAGCAAATTTGCAATGTGTAATTCACGAATTTTTTCAACCACTGCATGCTGTAGTGGCGCATAGAAACCACCACTTAAAAATGCACGGCGAGCTTGTATCGATTCAGGTGTATCACCCGGATTTTTACTGTGCTTATGCTGTACCACATGCAAGTTGACATAGCCTTGCTTCGCCACATCATAACTATGATGATTCGCACAGCGCCATGTTCTTTCCGTCAGACTGAGTGCTTCACGACATACGGGGCACATGAGCAGATTCATCATTTTTCTCCTGAAAATAAAAAAGCCGGCTTGAGCCGACTTTTCATTAAAGTTTTGCTTAGCGTAATTTTAAGGTCATTAAGCCTAAAACTACTAGCATAATTGTAATAATCCAAAAACGGATAACCACTTGCGTTTCACGCCAGCCTTTCTTCTCATAGTGATGATGCAACGGTGCCATGAGGAAAACACGTTTATTACGCATGCGTAGTGAGCCAATTTGTAGGAAAACTGAAATTGCCTCCACCACAAATACACCACCCATAATAGCAAATACAATTTCTTGACGCACCATCACCGCAATTGTACCGAGCATCGCACCTAAAGATAATGCACCGACATCACCCATAAAAATTTGTGCAGGATGGGCGTTATACCATAAGAATGCCAAACCAGAACCAATCATTGCCGCACAGATAATTACAAGCTCAGAGGTATATTTCACATAAGGAATATGCAAATAATTAGCAAAGCGAATATCACCTGCCAAATACGCAAATACACCTAAACCTGCTGCCACTAAGACAATTGGCATAATCGCCAAACCATCCAGACCATCAGTTAAGTTCACTGCATTTGAGCCACCATTAATCACTAAATATGTGAATAAGATAAAGCCTATTCCCAAAGGTACTGCTGATAACGGAATGCTGAGGTTCTTAAAAAATGGAATCAATAAATCAAGCATATTTGCAGTATGAACAGGATTCGCTTGCTGTGTCGCAATCACATATAGCGCAATACCTGCACCCAATGAACCAACTGAAGTCCAAAAAAACTTTTTCTTTGCAGGTAACCCTGCATTATCTTTATAACGAACTTTAATCCAATCATCTGCCCAACCTACTGCACCGAAGATGATCATTACAGCGAGCACAATCCACACATAAGGATTAGATAAATCTGCCCAAAGCAATGTACTGATGCCAATCGACAAGAGTATGAGAATCCCGCCCATCGTTGGCGTACCCATTTTCTTTGCATGATTTTCAGGTGCAAATGAACTGACCGCTTGTCCATATTTCAATGCTTGCAGCTTACGAATCATATATGGACCAAGTGCCAAGCCAATGGCAAGAGAGGTCAATACACTTAATAAAGCGCGCAATGACAAATATCGAACCACCTGAAACGTGCTATCAAAGCCTGCCAGATGTTCAAACAACCATAACAACATTTTAGAGTTTCTCCATTAAAGCAGTCATCAATGTTTCCATATGCGTATAACGAGAACCTTTAAAGAGGAAACTCATTGACTGTGGTTGATGGGTTTCAACCAAACTTACCAAGAAAGGTAAAGCCTGTTCTTGCGTCAGAAAAGCCTGCATTTTTTTACCGTATTGTGTACTACGTGCACCTTCTTGTGCAGCAGGAGAAAATTCACCCACAACAACTACAAAATTGACACCTTGAACAGAAACTAGGTCACGTCCCAACATATAGTGTTGTTGTGCCGCCGTATCTCCAAGCTCTCCAATATCACCCATCACCATGACATTTATACCGTTTTGCTGTGAAAGCACTTCAGCAGCAGCGCGCATAGAAGTCGGATTGGCATTATAAGTATCATCAATAAATAAATATTTGTCTTGCTGAATAAAGTTCAAACGCCCTTTCGCGCCTTGTGCTTGTTCAAGCCCAGTAACAATATCATCAAGTGAAATACCAATCGCTAAAGCAAAAGCAGTCGCTGCTTCCGCATTTTGAACATTATGCTCACCTGCAAAGGGTAAATGAACTTTTTTAGAGCCTTCAGGTGTATTCATGGTAAATGTTGCAGACTGAGTATGTAGCTGAAGATCTGTTGCAAAAATATCACCACCTTGACCAAAACTGAGTACTTTCTCAGTTTTTATCACTTGGCGAATCGTATCGGTAAAGTCGTCATGTGCAGGAATAATTGAAGTTCCTGTAGGCACAATATGTGCATAAATTTCAGATTTTGCACGACAAATGCCATCACGACCACCAAACTCACCCAAATGTGCCGTCCCAATATTAAGAATACCTGCGACATGCGGTTGAACTAAATTTGAAGTGTAATCAATTTCACCTTGGTGACTTGCACCCAACTCCATGACCGCATATTGATGCTCGGCACGTAGCTCAAGGAGCATCATCGGCACACCTAAATCATTGTTCAAGTTACCACGCGTAATTAAAGTCGGTGCTAAGCGAGATAAAATACTACCCAACATCTCTTTGGTTGTGGTTTTACCACTACTGCCTGTCAGCGCAATTACTTTCAGTTGTGAGTTTTTGGCACGACGATATGCACCCAAATACCCCAATGCCAAGCGTGTATCTTTGACGACCAATTGGCAAATATCAGCATCAACTGGATGACTCACAATCGCAACTTGGCAACCATTGGTAGCCACTTGTACAATAAAATCATGCGCATCAAAACGCTCACCTTTAAGCGCTAAAAATGCATCTCCCAATTCTGCATGACGTGAATCGGTCAAAATACGTTTAACTTCACCTTGTGGTGCTTTATCTAAATACCAATAACCTTGAGTTGCTTCAGCAAGTTGCTCTGCTGACCATGGCTCCAAAGGCACAGTACTCGTGGTCGAGGTATGCATCTCTTATTCCTACTGAGCTGGATATGCTGAATTTGAATTATGATGTTGCGCATCAATGGCTGATTGCACTTCTACCACATCATCAAACCAATGGCGTACACCATCAATTTCTTGATAGTTTTCATGCCCTTTGCCTGCAATCACCACGATATCACCGCTATTTGCATGCTTAACGGCATATTTAATGGCTTCACGGCGATCATGTATTTCATGAACGTCATGCTGACTAAAATTAATATCTTGTTTCATATCTGCAAAAATTTGTGTCGGATCTTCTGTTCGTGGATTATCCGAAGTAATGATGATCGGATTAGCTTGTTCTAAAGCAGCCCTAGTCATCAGTGGGCGTTTACCACGATCACGATCACCACCACAGCCAAACACCGCCCACAATTGATTTTCTACGTGACGTTTTAGAGTTTTTAAAACTTGTGTAAGTGCATCGGGTGTGTGCGCATAATCGACCACAAATAAACGATCTTCATCACGAATCACCTGCATGCGACCCGGTGCACCTTTGAGCTTCGGCACATCAGCAATTAAACTTGCCAAATCAAAACCTGCTTGCTCTGCAACAATCAATGCAGCAACAAGATTTTCAATATTGAAATGCCCTAATAATGGGCTACGAACGGTAAATTCTTGAGTTATCGTTTTTAAGTGGAATATCGCGCCCTCTAAACTGTACTGAATACCAAAAACTTGATAATCCGCAGTACGTGATGTTGAATAGGTCAACACTTTAGGATGCGATAAATTGCTACTTGCCGCATCTAACATGATATGAGAATGTTCATCATCAATATTAATCACAGCAACTTTCAGTGATGAAAATTTAAATAAACGTGACTTCGCTTCAGCATAAGCTTCAAGCGTACCGTGATAATCCAAATGATCACGGCTTAAATTGCTATACGCTGCAATTTCAATATCACAGCCATTCAGACGACCTTGCTCTAAGCCATGTGAACTTGCTTCAAGTGACGTAAATTCGGCACCTTGTTTGGCAAAATCATGCAACATATCTTGTAAATGTAGTGCATCCAATGTGGTATGTGACGATGCTTCAAGGTTCGGTAAAATACCATTCCCTGTTGTTCCCATCACGGCACATTTTTTGCCTTGCAACATAATCAATTCAGCAACTAAACGAGAAATAGTCGTTTTACCATTGGTTCCTGTAATGGCCAAAATACGACTTAGCGTTACAGCATCAGTCGCTTGCAAATATTGTTTTTGCCATTGTCC
The DNA here is from genome assembly GCF_048551395.1 of Acinetobacter sp. TY1. Taxonomy (NCBI): domain Bacteria; kingdom Pseudomonadati; phylum Pseudomonadota; class Gammaproteobacteria; order Moraxellales; family Moraxellaceae; genus Acinetobacter; species Acinetobacter sp. TY1. Next base: position 131,681 of record NZ_JBLYZK010000001.1, on the reverse strand, counting down.
CATCAAATGACGTACATCGGGACAAATCAAAGTAGATTCAAGACCTAAATCTGTTTCACTAATCACTGCCAATGCACCATTTTGCAAAGCGGATTGAGCAAACTGAATCGTTTTTTCAGGCTGCGTATAACTGGTCAGAGCAATAAAAATTTGCCCTGACTGTACAGCACGACTGTCTAAACTAAAACCGTGAAAAGGCTCTGCCATCCAAGCATACTTATTTTCGGTATCAAAAATATCCTGAAAACAAATCATCATTTTTACCTATTGGGCTTTCGCTGTTTCAAGCGGTTTATCTAAAGGAACATTCATTAAACGCAGAGATTCCTGCATGATACGTGCAAACACAGGAGCAGCAACCAAGCCACCATAATATTGCCCACGAGGATTTTCCACCACAATAATAATCGCTAAACGTGGATCACTAATCGGGGCAACGCCTGCAAATAATGCACGATACTCAGTATTTGAATAACCACGATGGTCAGGGCGCAATTTATGTGCCGTCCCCGTTTTACCACCGACACGATAGCCAGGAATGTTTGCTTGTTTTGCTGTACCACCTGGCATCGTCACCTGCTCAAGCATCAGCAAAACATCATCGGCAATTTTTTTATCAATAATTTGTTCACCCTTCGGCTCACTTTCCAACTTATACAAACTTAGTGGATGACGCACGCCATGGTTCGCCAACATTGCATAACCTTGTGCAAGCTGTAAGGTTGTGGCATTGATCCCGTAACCATATGCCATTGCACCTACTTCAGATACATTCCATTTATTCGATGGCAGAATTAAACCACCACTTTCACCTGGAAATTTCACCGCAGAGCGCTGACCAAAGCCGACACGTTTAAAGAACGTTGGTAAAGTTGAATATGGCATCGATAATGCGATTTTCGCTGAGCCGACATTCGATGATTTAATAATGACACCTGTAACTGTCAACGAACCATAGTTATGCGTATCACGAATGGTATGGTTACCAATACGCATTGAACCCGGACTTGTACTAATCACACTATTTGGCGTGTATTTACCACTTTCTAGACCTGCAGCAATAGTAAAAGGTTTCATAGTTGAGCCTGGCTCAAACATATCAATTGCCCCACGGTTACGCATAGCATCTTTATTTTTTAGACCATTTTTATCATTTGGATTGTACGATGGCCAACTGCTCATCGCCAAAATTTCACCCGTTTTCACATCTACAGCAATCGCAGAGGCAGAACGTGCATTATTTGCAACACCAACCGCCGTCAATTCACGATACATAATATATTGCAAACGTGAGTCGATACTCAGCGTAATATTTTCACCCGCAGTGACTTCTTTCACTACTTCAGGCGTTTTTACACGGTTACCATGCTTATCACGGGAAATTTTTTGCTCACCATCTTCACCTGCTAAGCGAGTATTGAGCTGCATTTCCAAGCCTTCAATTCCAAGCCCCTCACTATTGGTCAAACCAATAATCTGCGCATTTGGCTGTGGCTGTGGATAATAGCGTTTATAGGTTTTTTCAGCATATACTCCTGCAAATTCACGCTTCACAATCAAATCAGACTGTGGTGGTGGCACTTCTTTTTTCAGTACCAAATAGCGTGAACGAGGGCGATCATTCAAATTTTTCTTTAAAGCTGCACGATCGATACCCACTGCATCCGCAAGCTCATCTAAATTTAAATTTTTATCGGGTAAAGCGCGCTTTAATTTACGGCTATTCGGCTGTTTTTCAAGCTCTTTAGTGATGCGATCAAATTCAGCTTTTGTTTCAAAATATTCTTTTGGATCAATCACAACTTTCATGATTGGTGTACTAATTGCTAAAGGTACACCATGACGATCACTAATGACTCCACGCATTGCTCTGAGCTTTTCTGATCTCAAAATATTAGCATTGGCTTTATTTTGTAAAAAGTCTTTATTAATGACTTGTACATAAAACGCCCGACCAACCAGTGCAAAAAAACACACCAATACTACGCCCCATAAAAGATAAAAACGCCACATATCTAGGGTGATTGTATTTTTTTCGGAAATAGACTTCTTTTTACGCGTAGGTTGAGTCTGTTTCGTCTGCTTAGTTACCATACAGCGAGCCTTATTTCTTCTGATCTGTTTCAGCAGGTAATGAAATTACAACGGTTTGTCCCGCTGGTGGTGAATACATACGTAATTGTGTGACAGCACGTGTGCCGATTTGTGCCGTTGCACCAAAGGTTTGCTGTTCAATCAGCAAGCGCCCCCATTCTGCATTAATATCTTCACGTTCACGCATATAGGTATTTAATTCACGAAAATCATGTCTATATTCAAATACTTGCAACACCACCATAAAAGCACTACCCATCACTATAAGCAGCAAAATGGCATATACCACGATTTTTTTAATAGCAATATTTGCTGATTTTTCTTCAATCACCTGTTCTTTCATTCTGTGCCTTTTTGCTCTAAGCGTTCAGCTACTCTTAACCATGCGCTACGTGAACGAGGATTTTCCTTCACTTCAGCTTCACTCGCACGGATACGGTCAATTTTTTTCAGTTTACGGGTATCTTTAATTTTTTGTGGTAAACCCCAACCATCATCTTCGGCAAGTGTTGATTCTTTTTGAATAAATTGTTTAATAATTCGATCTTCTAAAGAATGGAAGCTAATCACTGCCAAACGACCACCCGATTTTAGCAAATCTGTTGCCTGAGGTAAAAAGGCATGTACATCATCAAGTTCTTTATTAATTTCAATACGAATCGCTTGGAACGTACGTGTTGCCGCGTGTTTATTTTTTTCCCATTTCGGATGCGCAACTTTTACAATTTCAGCAAGTTCCGCTGTCGTTGTAATATAACCTGCATTTTTAATCGCTTTAGCAATACGACGACTATAACGCTCTTCACCATATTGATAAATAATATTGGCAAGATGCTCTTCATCTACACTCACCAACCAATCCGCTGCAGTTGGACCTTGTGAATTGTCCATACGCATGTCCAAAGGACCATTACGCATAAAGCTGAAACCACGTTCAGCCTGATCAAGCTGAGGAGATGACACGCCCAAGTCCGCCATAATGCCATCGACTTCAAACAAACCAATTTGATTCATTTCCTGTTGTAGGTCGGCAAAACTTGCATGAATAATTTTAAAACGAGGATCTTCTTTTTCAAGTTGATAAGCAACTTCAAGAGCTTGCGGGTCTTTATCAAATGCATAAACTTGCGCATTTGTATCCAGTTTAGACAACAATAAGCGTGTATGCCCACCTCGTCCAAATGTCCCGTCAATATAAATTCCGGTATTGCGATCTGCTAACAGTGCATCAACAGTTTCATGGAGTAATACGGAAATATGAGACATAAGCGGGGTTTCAGCATAATCAAAAAAGTAACTGCACATTATTACCTTGTTTTATTAAAGCTCCAAACGACTTTTTGTACGGAAATATTAATTTTAATAGGGAAATCCGTTTTATGACGGTTATTCTGCCCTTTTAACTCAACTTCAAGATGTTCATTTAAAATTGATTACAATTTTTTTACAATTGTCTTTTTAAATACAATTTTTTTACAATGAAATACCTAAAACCATCAAATACGCCACCTAGAAAAAAGTCTCCTGTCATTCAGAAGACTTTTATCATTTAAATTAACGCTTTGAGTTATAAATTTGATCAAACATACCGCCATTCACAAAGTGTGTTTGCTGTGCTTTCGCCCAGCCACCAAATACTTCATCAATGGTAAATGTTTTCAATGCAGGGAATTGCTTTGAATACTTCGCTAAAATTTGTGGATTCCGTGGACGATAGAAATGACGTGCTGCCATATCTTGACCGAGTGGTGAGTATAAATAGTTAATATAGCCTGTCGCCAACCATTTATTACCATTCTTCTCAACAGTTTTATCAACAATTGCCACCGATGGCTCAGTCAATATAGACATTGATGGATAAACGATATCAAACTTATCACCCAAGGTTTTTTTACTGATCATGGCTTCATTCTCCCAAGTCAGTAAAACATCACCTATACCACGCTCAGCAAAGGTCGTCATTGAGGCACGAGCAGCAGGATCCATTACTTTCACGTTGTGATACATTTTCGATACGAATTCACGTGCCTTAATATCATTACCACCCGGTTGTTTCAGTGCATAGCCCCATGCAGATAAATAAATCCAACGCGGTAAGCCACCTGTTTTTGGGTTTGGCGTAATAATTTGCACACCAGGCTTAGTTAAATCTGTCCAATCCTTAATACCTTTCGGATTACCTTTACGTACCATAAATACAATGGTCGAAGTATAAGGTGCGGAGTTTGATGGGAACTCTTTTTCCCAGCCTGGATTGATCTGACCCGATTTCACAATTTCATTAATGTCATTCGCAAGTGCGAGTGTCACCACATCACCTTTCAAACCATCAACAACTGAACGTGCTTGCTTACCCGAACCGCCATGCGACTGTTTAAAATGTACGGTTTTACCTGTATGTTTTAACCAATATGCACCAAATGATGTGTTAAATTCATCATAGAACTCGCGTGTCGCATCATAAGAGACATTAAGAAATTCACGGTCGGCAGCCTGTACAGACGTTGTCGTTGCAACAACACCTGAGAGCAATAATGTTGCACTCAATACGGTTTTTAATAGGCTTTTCATGACATATCTAAAAATAATCTAAGTTACTAGTAAATATATGAAAAATTCATATAAATCGCAATTCAGCTTTTCGTAGATAGCATATGCTGATTTATTCTCAATTTTTTTAATCTATTGTTTTTAATTTAAAAAAATACATATTTAACTTTTAGAATGCATATATACCAATTTCTGCTTTTATTATGAAAGAAACGAATATGATTCAATTCGTTTCTTTCCACTTTACTTTCATGCACAATTTTACGATTATTTTTTAAAAGAATAATCTACAGATCATTTCTCTGCTGAAATTTGATCATAAATCGCTCCATTTACAAAATGTGTTTTTTGCGCTTTTGCCCAACCACCAAATACATCATTGATGGTAAAAAGTTTGATCTTTGGAAATTTTCCTGCATATTTTGCTGCAGCCTGAGCATTACGTGGACGGAAATTATATTTTGCTGCCAAATCCTGCCCAACAGGTGAATACAAATAGTTTAAATAGCCTTTAGCAAGATTACGATTCCCATCTTTATCGACATTTTTATCGACAATTGCCACCGATGGTTCAGCTAAAATTGAAATTGAGGGATAAATAATCTGATATTTATCTTTATCAGGTCCTGATGTTGCCAATAATGCTTCATTTTCCCAAGACAGTAAAACATCGCCAATGCCACGCTCAGCAAAAGTCGTGAGAGACCCTCGCGCACCTGAATCTAACACTTTGACATTTTTATACAGCTTTTTCACCAATTCACGAGCCTTCGCATCATTACCACCTGGTTGTTTTAATGCATAACCCCATGCTGACAAGTAAATCCAACGTGGTGCACCACCTGTTTTCGGATTTGGGGTAATGATTTCAACACCTGGTTTAACCAAATCACTCCAATCTTTAATGCCTTTGGGGTTACCTTTTCGTACTAAGAATACAATAGTCGATGTATAAGGTGCTGAGTTGTTTGGAAACTCTTTTTCCCAACCTTTTTGAATTAAGCCCGCATTGACAATTTCATCAATATCATTAGCAAGTGCAAGAGTCACTACATCTGCTTGTAAACCATCAACCACAGAACGCGCTTGCTTTCCTGAGCCACCATGTGATTGTTTAAAATCAATATCTTGTCCTGTCTTGGTCTTCCAAAACTTACCAAAATTTTCATTATATTCCTGATAAAATTCACGGGTTGGATCATAGGAAACATTCAGAAACTCTTTGGCAGCATAACTTGCTGTACTACCAAATACTCCCCCAAAGCTAACAAGTGTGACGAGACTGTTTAATACTAATTTTTTCATTGCGCATCTACTATTGGTATCATTTTTAACCACTATATTTTTATCATCTCGTTTCTACAATCCTTCGGTTATATGTATATTTTTATAATAAATCACATTTTGTCATATTTAATCGCTTGAAATTCACTCAGAAATAAATGAGAATAACTTTCATTAAGAATATTCCATAAATAGATCACAAACGAAATTAGCTCTTCATGCTGTCTACACAGTTATTTGTTAAAACAGCGTGGTGAGAAACGTAAAAATGGATAGCTATTTTTATTACTTTTCGTAAAAAATGTGAACTAATTTATATTTTTTGTTATCAAATGTATTATAGTTAGTATATAATCTTGATATCCATCCAGATTATAAGAAAATACCAACCAATAGGGGATGATTGGATATGAAAACTCAATTACACAAAATAGCAATACTCGGGCTTTTTTTAGGATTTACTGCACAAATGGGGCATAGCGCTGCCATTAAAGATACACATAGAGCAATTACATCAAGCGTGGTGATTGAACGTCAATCTCCTATTGAAAAAGCTTTACTGCAACAAAAGCAACAAAAGCGTAGCGAACAAAAATTAATCACTGAAACAGATGAATTAAAAGTACTAACTTCACTTAAGTCCGCACCTACACAGAATTTTTTTGCTGAACAACACCAACGTTTTTCACGTTTTGTGCAAGCATTTTTCCAACCGCATAACTCTTAAAATAGTAATTGTAGTCATTTAAGACTACTGACTAAATTCACTTCCCCAAAGAGAATTAACTTGCTCAATCGTTTATTGGTGAATTAGCCCTTAAGCGATTGGGCTTTTTCGTTATAATAGTATCAATTTATAGTTTGAATAATAGCTTACCATGACCGTTCGTACTCGTATTGCTCCCTCTCCTACAGGTTTCCCCCATGTAGGTACAGCTTATATCGCCTTGTTTAACTTATGTTTTGCTAAACAACATGGCGGTGAATTTATTTTACGTATTGAAGATACTGACCAAGTTCGCTCCACTCCTGAATCTGAAAAAATGATTTTAGACTCATTGCGTTGGTTAGGTCTAAATTGGTCTGAAGGTCCAGATATTGGCGGACCTCATGCACCTTATCGTCAATCTGAACGTATGGGTATTTATAAGCAATATGCACTTGAGTTGGTTGAAAAAGGTCATGCTTTTTATGCCTTTGAAACGGCTGAAGAATTAGATCAAATGCGCGCAGATCAACAAGCCCGTGGTGAATCACCTCGTTATGACGGTCGTGCATTAAACTTATCTGCTGAAGAAGTACAAACTCGCCTTGCAGCAGGTGAAGCGCATGTGATTCGAATGAAAATTCCAACTGAAGGTATTTGTCGCTTTCCAGACATGCTTCGTGGTGAAATTGAAATTCCATGGACACAAGTGGATATGCAAGTACTGTTAAAAACAGATGGCTTGCCGACTTATCATTTAGCGAACGTGGTTGATGACCACTTAATGGAAATTACTCATGTGATTCGTGGTGAAGAATGGATTCCATCTGCACCAAAACATCAATTACTTTACCAATATTTTGGTTGGGACATGCCAACACTGTGCCATATGCCTTTGTTGCGTAATCCTGATAAATCAAAATTATCTAAACGTAAAAATCCGACATCCATCAACTACTACAAAGATATTGGTGTACTTCCTGAAGCATTATTGAATTATTTGGGTCGTATGGGTTGGTCAATGCCTGATGAACGTGAAAAATTCAGCCTTGCAGAAATGGTTGAACACTTCGACATTAAACGTGTATCACTTGGTGGTCCAATCTTTGATGTTGAAAAACTCAATTGGCTCAATGGTCAATGGATTAAAGGTTTAACACCAGGTCAATTACTCGATACGTTATTGACTTGGAAAGCAGATCGTAAATTACTTGAAGATATAGCAGCTGCAATTCAACCGCGTATTAACTTATTGTCTGAAGCTGTGAATTGGGCAGGTTTCTACTTCAATCAATTCCCAACTTTATCTAAAGAACAATTTGAAAGTAAAAAATTGTCAGAAGAACAAGTTCGTCAAAGTTTACAGTTTGCTATTTGGCGTCTAGAAAGCATGTTTACATGGAACAATGACACTGTAAGCCAAACTTTAATGGATTTGGCAACACAAATGGAAATTAAACTACGTGATTTCATGCCGACATTCTTTATTGCCATTGCAGGTTCAACATCTTCGACCCCTGTTATGCAGTCAATGGTGACGATTGGACCTGATTTGACCTTTGCTCGTTTACGCCATGCGCTTGAAATTGTTGGTGGCCCGAGTAAAAAAGAAACAAAAGTATGGGAAAAACTCAATGAAAGCTTAAAACTGCCGAAAAATGATGCAGTTGATAACACTTAATTGAATTTAATGTTGACGTATAGGCGCTATGCCCCTAATATAGCGCCCATACAGAGACTAGGTTCAAAACTTAGTTAGTAAGATCCTACAATAACATTGTTAATGTAAATTTTACTGCTGTTGCCTCGATTGTCCCTATCGTCTAGAGGCCTAGGACATCGCCCTTTCACGGCGGTAACCGGGGTTCGAATCCCCGTAGGGACGCCATATTTAAGATGGCTTTGTTTGAAGTTATCTTCGTAAAAAACCCAAGCATTATGACTTGGGTTTTTTATTGCCTATTTTTCACGATATCTTTATTTATACTTATAAAATCAGCACGCTTTTTACATTCGCCAATATTCCGATTAAAATAACACTCAGATTAAATCTGTGGAGTCCTCATGCAATACCAATGCCCTAAATGCCAGAGCCGAAAAATTCTTCCAGTTGCAAGTGCCAATGAACCTGCAGTACGCCCTGTCGTGCCGAAAAGCTTGGTATTCCTTATCCCATTAATTTTCATTTTATTACTTTTAGTTGTTATTAGCATTTTTATGATGATTTTTGGTAATGGTGCAGGTCAAACACTCCAAATTGCAACTGTGGTTATTTTTATTGCCTCAGCCATTGCCGGAATTTTATTTTGGCGTGATCTTCCTGATTTTAAAATTTCAATGCAATCTTTCATGCAAGCCAATAAAGAGTGGAAATGCCGTGATTGCAATCATCAATGGAAAGTTTAACCCTTAATCTTATAAATAGAAAACAGCATCAATGTTGATGCTGTTTTACAGAATTTGAATGTTCATGTGACTCATGATCGTCATTCACTGACTGTTCACTATGTAAATGTGGGGCACACTCATCGTCTTCAATCTGTAAAGTCATTTCAGTAATCCCATGTTGATGACTGAGTATTTCCATTGCATCTTGATACAACTGGTTGCGATCTACTTGTGGTGCCAATAAATGTACCGTCAAATGTACATTTTTTGAAGTAATTGCCCAAACTTTCAGTTGATGAATACTCTCCACACCTTTTAAAGCCAATAAATCATTACGCAATTTCTCAATATCAATTTCTTCAGGTACACCCTCTAACAAAATATTGATACTTTGTTTTAACAAAACCCAAGTTCTTGGTAAAACCCAAAAACCAATCAATACTGCAATAATAGTATCGACCCACATCCAACCCGTGAAATAAATAACTGTAGCACCGATAATAACGCCAACAGAACCAACTGCATCACTCAATACTTCAAGATAAGCTCCTTTTACATTCAGGCTTTCTTGTGAACTTGAAAATAAAATTTTCATAGAAATTAGGTTAATAATCAAACCAATTACCGCAACAATCATCATACCAAGACTTTGAATTTCAGGTGGATGACTAAAACGCTGATACGCTTCATACAGAATATAAATCGCAACAACAAAGAGCATCATGGCATTAAACAATGCTGCTAAAATTTCAAAACGCTGGTAACCAAAAGTGCGCTTATCATCGGCAGGCAATTTACCAATTTTAATCGCAACCAAAGCAATCGCCAAAGCCGCAGCATCAGTAAACATATGTGCTGCATCGGACAACAATGCTAAACTTTGTGTCATAAAACCCGCAATCACTTCAATGACTAAGAAGGTCGTCGTTAACACTAAAGCAAAGGTTAATTTTTTTGCATTTCCTTCTGTTACAACAGCATGACTATGATCATGACCTGCATGATTACCCATTTTTCACCTCTTTTTATTGCTTTGATCTGATGGGCTAATAATTAACTCAACCACAGATACTAATGATAATTATTATCAAATAATAAAATTCTCATATATACTTCATCCATTTTAAGACCAACGCTTTAAACTATAACCTTACATTAGGATTCAAAACCGATGAAAAAATATATCCTTTCTACTTTATTTTTCAGCTTAGCAACAACATTAACATATGCACATGAACCTTATGTTGCTCCTCTAAGCTATATCACGTCAAATACTCAAATTCCTGTGATTAGTGCCTATGCTGAGCAAGCACTTCAACCAGAATATGCATTAAAACAACCTACATTTAATATCATTCAACCTGATCAAAGCAAAATCAGTATTCCATCTGAAAGCGATTTAAAATCTGTAAGTTTGATAGATTTACCGCTCCCCCAAAAAGGTACGTATCAAATTTCAAGTAAAGTATCTTTCCCTTTAAAATACGTACAGCACAATAAAGAATGGAAAACCTTTTTTGATATGCCCGCAGATAAAGCAAAAGATATTAAAGAGCGTGATTACATTATTCCTTCTGACTTCAAAAAATCACCTACTCCTATAGAAATCACACGTGAATGGTCAATTCAGAGCTATGTTTCTAAAGAAGAAATATCACCTCTACAAAGTACAATTGATGCACCTATTCAAGTTGAGTTCAAAACCCATCCAAATAACATTAACGCACAACAACCCATTCAAATAACAATTAAAAAATCTGGTCAAGCACTAAAAAATCCCGAGCTTGTTGTACGAGCGCAGGGACAAGAAGAGGATGATGCAACACACGTTACTGTTGATACAAATGGCATAGCGACTTTAAATTTCCCACATGCAGGTCAGTATCTTGTTGAAGTCAGTGAGAAATTCAATAAAACAGCTAAACCAACCAATCAGTACTACACCATTATTAGTTTAGGTGTTCAACCTGCAACGAAATAAAGAAAAATTCTTTGTTTCAACCTCGCTCTTTCATAGGAAAAAGCGAGGTTCTTATTTTGAATACACGTTTTTAATGTTTAGGATTTAAGAATTTCAACTTTCTCTTTCCGCTCATTTATCCAACGGTAAATTACAGGTAAAATGAGCAAGGTCAGTAAAGTGGATGATACAATTCCGCCAATAACCACAGTTGCAAGTGGACGCTGCACTTCTGCACCCGTTCCTGTCGCCAATGCCATTGGAATAAAACCAAGCGATGCGACACAAGCTGTCATCAATACAGGACGTAAGCGCAGAATTGCACCCTGCCATGTTGCCTGCACAACATCGAATTGCTGACGCAATTCTTTAATAAACGTAAGCATCACCAAGCCATTTAACACAGCGACACCAGACAGTGCAATAAAACCAATACCAGCCGACATCGACAATGGAATATCACGTAACCACAATGCAACAAGTCCACCGCACAGCGCAAAAGGTACACCTGTGAATACAAGCAAACTTTCTTTCACATTGTGAAAAACTGCCATAAGTAGAATAAAAATGGTGATCAGCGCCAACGGAACAACCAACTGCATTCGAGCTTTGGCAGATGTTAGGTTTTCAAATTGCCCACCATAATCCAACCAATAGCCTGATGGCATTTCTTGTTTAGAGAGTGTGCTTTGCAGTTCCTTCACAAAAGAACCTAAATCCCGTCCTTCAACATTGGTAGTCACAATCACACGGCGTTTACCATCTTCACGACTGACCTGATTGATGCCCAAAATATTCTCAACTTTTGCCACATCTTGCAGTTGAATCAAACCACCATTCGGAATTTGAATCGGCAATGTTGCTAAATGTTCAGGTGTGCGCTGTGCATCAGCTAAACGAATGATAAAATCAAAACGTCGATCGCCTTGTAAAATCTGCCCGACATTTTGACCACCTACACTCGTTGCAACCAAGTCCTGAACGGCTTTTACCGACAAACCGTATTGGGCAGTTGCAGCTTTATTCACTTCAATATTCAGCAATGGTAAACCCGAGGTTTGTTCCACATTGACTGCCGTGGCACCTGAAATACTTTTTATTTTCTGTGCAATTAAATTGGCTTGCTGATTTAGCACCCCCATGTCATCACCAAAAATTTTCACACCTACATCACTGCGCACACCTGAGATTAACTCATTAAAACGTAGTTCAATCGGTTGAGAAAATTCGCTGTTATTGCCAGGTAAAGTCGCCAAAAATGCAATCATACGTTGACGCAATTCATCCAAAGTTTCCTTTGGATTTTTCCATTGATCACGTGGTTTCAGTAACAATACTGCATCGGAAATATTCGGTGGCATTACATCGGTTGCGACTTCTGCTGTACCTGTACGAGCAAAGATCGCTTTAATTTCAGGAAATTCTTTCAACAACAGCTTTTCAGTATTTTCCTGCATACGTAAAGACTGCTCTAAGCCTGTACTTGGTGAGCGCATTTGCTGAACTGCAAAATCACCTTCACTGAGTTGCGGGGCAAACTCACTACCAATTTGTGTCGCTAGCATGCCTGTTAAACACAAAATACACAGCGCAATCGTGACCATGAACATTTTAAATTCATAAGCCCAATTCAAAAGCGCTTCATATTTTTGCTTTAGCCACAGCATCCAACGACTTTCAGTTTCTTTAACTTCACCATTAACAAATAAAGCTACTGCTGCAGGGACAAAAGTCACCGATAGAATAATTGCCCCCACCAAAGCCAAGACCACCGTCATTGCCATTGGATGGAAGAGTTTAGCTTCTACACCTGACAATGCAAAAATTGGTAGATAGACGACAAGAATGATCAATTGACCAAAAATAAGCGGACGACGTGCTTGCTTAGCGGCTAGAAAAACTTCTTTAAAACGCTCAGAACGATTAAGCAAGCGCCCTTTGGCATGTTGCGCTTCTGCAAGCCTGCGGATACAGTTTTCCACAATCACCACTGCACCATCGACAATGATGCCGAAGTCGAGCGCACCTAAGCTCATCAAGTTAGCACTAATTCTTTGCTCCGCTATTCCTGCCAATGTAAATAACATTGATAACGGAATCACGCAGGCAACAATTAAAGCCGCACGGAAATTCCCAAGGAATAAAAACAAAATCACAATAACCAGAATCGCCCCTTCTACAAGGTTTTTCTGCACAGTAGTAATCGCGCGTTCAACCAGATCTGTACGGTCATACACGGTTTCTATCACAATGCCTTTGGGCAAAGATTGCTGGACTTCTTTCACTTTGGCATCGACTGCCTTGGCAACTGTTCGGCTATTCTCGCCCATCATCATCATGGCAATGCCAAGTACAGTTTCTTCACCGTTATAGGTTGCACCACCTGTACGCAAATCATGACCAATGGACACAGTAGCTACATCTGCCACCCGAATTGGATAACCATTTTTATTGCTTACATTTACATTTTGAATATCTTCAATACTGTTTAATGTACCTGGCACACGAACCGTCAACTGCTGACCATTGGTTTCAATAAAGCCTGCACCACGATTTTCATTATTTTCCGTAAGTGCAATTTGTAGATCTGACAATGGAATTTGTAACTGTTGCAAGCGATTTAAATCAGGCGTTACTACATAGGTTTTATTAAAACCACCAATAGAGTTAACCTCTGCAACACCTGCGACACGTTGTAACTGCGGACGTACAATCCAGTCCTGAATTTCACGTAAATCCATCGCTGTATAAGGTGTGCCATCAGGCTTTTTCGCATTCGGCTCTGCTTTAATCACCCATTGATAAATCTCACCTAAACCTGTCGATACAGGTGACATAGTTGGTGCAATACTTTCGGGCAACTCGGCTTGCACTTCTTGCAAACGCTGATTAATCTGCTGTCTTGCCCAGTAAATATCCGTACCATCTTTAAAAATAATGGTGACTTGTGATAAACCATAACGAGAAATAGATCGGGTCTGCTCAAGTTTTGGTAAACCTGCCATCGCATTTTCAATCGGGTAGGTGATGCGTTGTTCAACTTCAAGCGACGTAAAGCCTGTGGCTTGCGTGTTAATTTGCACCTGCGTATTGGTAATGTCAGGCACAGCATCAATCGGTAATTTCTGATAACCATAGATACCCACACCAATCCAAGCGATAATAAACAGCATCACCCAAATCGCGTTTTTAATGGAAAATTGAATCAACCGATCGAACAATCCGTCAGGTTTTGGCAATGCTGAAGCCATATCTATATCTAATTTAGAATCAGAAGAATCATTAATGCTCATGACTCGCTTCTCCTTTTTCCAATTCAGATTTCAGCAAGAAACTGCCCTGCCCTGCATATTGCAGACCTTGCGTTAACCCTGACTCAATTTCAATCCATTGACCATCACCTGAGATTTGTCCCAAAACAACAGCCTGCGGGGTAAATTCAATTTTTTTGTCGTGTTCATGCGCCACGAAAACTGCATCTTTACCTTCAATTTTCTGTACCGCACTTTTCAACACACGCAGTGCCTGAGTTGAGCCATTTTGTTGTAATTGAACATTCACCATCAAATTTGGACGCAGTTCAGAGGCATTGGATAAAACTTTGGCACGAATCTGTAAACGACCTGTTTGAGCATCTGCTTCACTGTTTAAACTTTGAATTTGAGCTTTGAAAATATTGCCTGTTTGCAAAGATTTAAATTCAATTTGCTGATTGGGAGCAATCGCTGAAAATTCAGCACTTGGCGCAATAAATTCAAGCCATAACTGATCGAGTTGATCAATAATAAAGAGCTGATCTGCCAACTGAACATTTTCACCAATCACTAAATCTTTTTTACTGATCACACCTGAAATGGGTGCAGTCAATACATAACGTCCATTTGAACCTAAAGATGCACCAAAAGCAGAAAGGCGTGATTTAATCGCTTGCACCTGAATTTGTGCTTGTTGATAAGCGTTATAAGCACGTTGATAATCTTGTTTCGCAGAAATTCCCTGTGACCACAATTGACGCTCACGTTCATAATCTTGCTTCGCCAATTGCAGATTAGACTGTGCAATTTGTAAATTAGACTGCTGATCAACCAAATCAGGTACGAGCAATGTTGCCAAAGCCTGACCTTTTTTTACCTGCTGACCAAGCTCCACACTGACTGATTGCACATGACCACTAAATGCAGGTGACACATGCGCTTGACGATCCGTATTGACCATTAATTTTGCAGGATAAGAAGCTGATTTTGTGACTGCACCTAATTCTACTTTAGCAAGCTGTACACCTTGTTCAGCCATTTGCTGAGCCGTTAAACTAATGGCTTCGCCGTGACCTTCTCCTTGTTCGCCTTCCTCATGTGCATGCTCGCTCTCTTTATGCACCTGTTCCCCATCACCTTCTTTATGCGCATGTCCTTCTTCTGCATGAGCTTCCGACTCACCATGCCCATGCTCATCGGTTTCAGCAGATTTATTTTTTCCAACAATAAACAATCCAAACGCAAGCAATGCTGTAACCACTAAAGTAATTCCAATTAATAGCTTTTGGGAAACTTTTCCTTGTTGATTCTGATTTTGAATATTCATTTTATCTTTTTGATTCAACATGATTAATTTCCCCCACCCACAACAGGTAATGCCTGTGTGTCCTGCCATAAACTTTGATTGAGCTGAGCAATTGCATCTTTTGCCATCACCTGACTTGGTTCAATTCCTAAACTCAGACTTTCTGCCTCAATTGCACGTTGCCAACCATCTTTAAGCAATTGCACCTTACGCAAACGCACATCCTGTAACTGCAAAGTCGCCTGTTGCACATCAATCACAGCGAATTTTCCTGCACTAAATCCCATCAATGTTTTACGCTGTACTTGTGTCGCTAAAGGAATTTGAGATTGATCCACCGCATTGAATTGCACCTCCAAACCTTGCAATTCCGTCAATAAAGTTCCCACTTGCAAGGCATTTTGTTTCAGATAAAATTCCTGCTGTTTTGCCAATAAATCCTGTTTAGCTTGTGCAATTTCTACACCATACTGCTGACGATTAAAAATATTCAGAGGAATAGAAACCCCAACCACAAATGCATTTTCTGTCGAGGTTTCAAGGGATTTTGTTCTATTTACCCCTACATTTACAGTTGGATTCGGGCGTGCAGAAGCTTTCAGCTGATCTACTGTTGCTTTTGATTCCAGCACCTGTAACTGACGAAATTTTTCCATCAGATTTTCAGACAAATATTGCTGAACTTGCTGATGCGTAGATGATGGCCACAAAGCCTGTGGGCTCAAACCGATCCGAATATTTTTATCTGACTCACCCCAAACATTGGACAATTGTTGAGTTGCAACTTGTACTTGCAAATCTGCTTGGCGATAAAGTCGTACATTTTCTGCATGGCTAAGTTTGGCACGATCTACATCGACCTGTGCCACACTTCCTGCCTGATAACGCTTTTGAATGGCATTAAAATTATCTTCGCTGACATTCAACTGTTCACGAATAATATTTTTTTCCAATTCAAAAATCGCTAATTGCGACCATAAATATTTAACCGCCAACTCAAGTTGAGCCCGATATATTTTTTGCTTCAATGACATTTGGTCTTGGGCGATATATGCTAATTTCTGAGCCGATTTCCGCTCACCAAATACATCGAAGCGCTGAGAAATA
The DNA here is from genome assembly GCF_048551395.1 of Acinetobacter sp. TY1. NCBI lineage: Bacteria > Pseudomonadati > Pseudomonadota > Gammaproteobacteria > Moraxellales > Moraxellaceae > Acinetobacter > Acinetobacter sp. TY1. Next base: position 115,032 of record NZ_JBLYZK010000001.1, on the reverse strand, counting down.
CCAATTTCTAGCTCTCTGTCTTGATCTGAATCGAAACCTGTTTGCGTTATGGATAACTCAGGATTTATCCACAGTTTTGTCTGTTTTATATTTGCAGTTGCAATATGTTGCTGAGTTTCCCACAGCTCTTGAGTCTGCTGATACTGCTCAGCTTTGCTGATGGCTTGTGCTAAATTCAGTGTTGAATTTGGTGTTTCAGCCCAAGTCGTGGCTGACATTAAGGCAAGAATAATTCCAGCATATAAAGCACTCTTGCGCTTCAATGATGATAATGAACCCGTTGCATTGGGTTTTCTGTTAGACATGTTGATGCCCCACTAAAATGAATGTTTAGCGGTGGGCTCTTTTTCGGCTACCCCACCTTATAGCGGGGATGATACGGGTGGAGGATTAGGTAGAATTAAATGTGGCGACTGATACAAATTATGCCAATCCATAAATGCAGATTCAGGATGTATTATAAATTTTGGTTGCTCAGATTGTTTCTGAACATCTTTAACAATGAAATGTGCAAATGAAGGTAAATGATCACTATGATCGTCACTTAAATGGTTCAAAAAATCACTTTGTTGTAAATGATCAACTTGTACTAAAGAATGATTATATTCGCTAGATTCAATGGCATGTTGTTGTTGATCTTGCCTACAATGTAAAGCAACATGGTGACCAAAATGCGTAGAAACAAGCTGATTTGAAGAGATTGTACTTTCATGACCACAAAAAGCTGCCGCCACATTCCATAAACTTTGAAACATGAACAAACTTAATAAGACGGTCATCAAAATACCAGAACGCTTCACATATCGACCCAAAAATTACATCTTGCTAATATAACAAAAGATGTCTTGTTATAAAATTACACTGCCATTTTTATGATGCTGATCACAACAATATTAAAATAAACTTACATATTCAAAAAACATACAAAATAATATTGACACGTTACATTTAATGATTTGCAAACTTTTAAAAACACGCTAAATTAGTTATATCTAATCAGTTTTTAGATTAGTCCTCACTTTTACTTTGTTAACGGATTAACAAGGAGGTTTATATGTTGACACATCTTTTAAGACGTTTGAAGCATGATGCCAAAGAGGAATTATATGCTCCACTTTCGCATTCAATTGAGGAACACACGGATCAAGCAACCCGTAATACGATGTGGTTTTACTTACGAGAAGCACTTCGTGGCGATCAAGAAGCTCAATATCAAATAGGTCGAAGCTATTTAAATGGTGAACTTGGACTAGACCGTAGTTTTTCGCATGCGGAAAAATGGCTTGATCAAGCTGCTCATCAAGGACACATTGCTGCAAAACATGAGCTAGAGAAAGCCTACAATAGTCTAGTATTTTCATAACCCCATCCTATTCTAAACATATTGAATTTATTTATTTTAAAACCTGTCTATAGACAGGTTTTATTTGATTGACAGCTTATTTTTTATTCGATATCTTGCTTTAAATGAATAAGTTAATACAAAAACAATATGACAAGTATCACACTTCTGAAAGGAATACAGAACTATGAACTTTTTCAGAACCATTATTCAAATGAAAATAAAGTTTCTTTCATCCTTTATTCATCAATATTCGTCTGAACACTCTTCTCAGTCTGATGCTTACCTAGACTATTTAAAAGCACGGCGCTTTGAGTTTAAAGCCATGTATCAAGCCCGAGATACTATAGATCCTTTTTATAATCTGAATGAACGCAATGCAATGTGGTATTTCTTACATTCAGCATCAGAGGGCTATAGCTCTGCGCAGTTTAAACTTGGGCAATGCTATTTAACAGGGCAGTTAGGACTTCAAAGCAATCCACAAAAAGCGCAACAATGGCTTGTACTTGCAGCTGATCAAGGGCATTTAGAAGCTAAAAACACTTTATTACGCATCGCTATTACCTCTTAACCAGAGAATTAATGACTAAAGTTATATTTTTCAATCAGCTATAAAAAAACCAGCCCGAAAGCTGGTTTTTTGTTTTTAAAATTAGGGATTAACCACCAATTTTACGATATTTTTGACGCTTAGCTACAAGATCATCACCATCGCGTTTACGACGGTATTCTTCGAACTCAGTATAGTTACCGTCGAAGAATTCTGGTGTTTGACCTTCAAATGACAATATATGCGTTGCAATACGGTCTAGGAACCAACGGTCATGCGAGATCACCATTACAGTACCTGGGAATACTAAAATTGCATCCTCAAGCGCACGTAAAGTTTCGATGTCCAAGTCATTTGATGGTTCATCAAGTAAGATTACGTTTGCACCCAATTGTAGGATTTTCGCAAGTTGTAAACGATTACGCTCACCACCTGACAATTGACCTACGCGTTTTTGCTGATCTTGACCTTTAAAGTTAAAGCGACCGATATATGCACGAGATGCAATTTCATATTCGCCAATCTTTAAGATGTCTAAACCACCAGAAACTTCTTCCCAAACAGTTTTATCATTATCCAATGTGTCACGAATCTGACCCACATACGCAACTTTAACCGACTCACCAAGTACTACCGTACCTGTATCTGGTTGTAGCTCGCCTGTCATCATACGGAATAAGGTAGTTTTACCTGCACCATTCTCACCCACAATACCGACAATCGCTGTTGGTGGTACTGTGAAGGTCAAATCTTTATACAACGTACGGCCATCAAATGATTTACTAATGCCTTGAACTTCTACAACCTTGTTGCCTAGACGTGGGCCAGGTGGAATGTAGATTTCAGAGGTTTCATTACGTTGTTGGAACTCACGTGAGTTAAGTTCTTCAAAACGCTCCATACGCGCTTTGTTTTTCTTTTGCTGACCTTTCGCATTTGAACGAACCCATTCAAGTTCTTTTTTCAATGCTTTAGCAAAAGATTCTTCTTGTTTGTTCTCTTGTTCTAAGCGGGCATTTTTCTGCTCTAACCAAGAAGAATAGTTCCCTTGATATGGAATGCCCATTCCACGGTCAAGCTCAAGAATCCATTCAGCAACGTTGTCTAAGAAATAACGGTCATGCGTAATTGCAACGATTGTGCCTGCAAAATCTTTCAAGAATCGTTCTAACCAAGCAACAGATGAAGCATCTAAATGGTTCGTTGGTTCGTCAAGAAGTAACATGTCAGGTTTAGATAACAATAAACGACATAATGCTACACGGCGGCGTTCACCACCTGAAAGCAACGATACATCTGCATCCCAAGCTGGAAGGTTCAAGGCTGCAGCCGCTTGATCCATTTGGTTGCCAAGATTATGTGCATCCCAAGCATGGATAATTGCTTCTAACTTTTCTTGCTCTTTTGCAAGTTTGTCAAAGTCAGCATCTTCAGAAGCATATTCTGCGAAAACTTCATCCAAACGTGCCAAAGCATCTAATGGTTCGCGTAAACCATCTTCCACGTTACCACGAACGTCTTTAGTGTCGTCTAAAGGTGGTTCTTGCTCAAGGTAGCCAATTTTGATGCCCGGTTGAGCACGTGCTTCACCAGAGAAATCTTTGTCTACGCCAGCCATAATACGGAGTAAGGTAGATTTACCTGCACCGTTTAAACCAAGTACACCAATTTTCGCACCTGGAAAGAATGATAAAGAGATGTCTTTTAAGATTTCGCGCTTAGGCGGAACCATTTTCGACACACGGTTCATCGTGTAAATATACTGGGCCACGTAGGACTCCTCTATAAAAAAAGCAACATTCACCTAAACATGAATATTCAGTGAACAATAATTTGGGGCATTATACGATGAAAGCATTAAAAAAATAAGGCATTGCTGAAATCTTCAATCAGTTGTTACAACTCTCTGTATGCTGCATTTTATTCCTCCACATCCCTTACGCTATTTAATTGAGAGTTCACTCAAAAATTTCAACCATATATTTAAATAAGATATTTATTTCCATAAATATGCACTTTTACATATATAAAAAACTGCTAGACTGTCGAAATAAACGACAATACTCGATGATGGAATCATGACATATAAAGATGAAACATTAGCCATTCATGCAGGCTATGAACCTGAAGCAACCACTAAAGCCGTTGCAGTACCTATTTACCAAACAACTTCTTATGCTTTTGATAATACACAACATGGTGCCGATCTTTTTGATTTAAAAGTTCAGGGGAATATTTACACTCGAATCATGAATCCAACCACAGCCGTACTTGAGCAACGTCTTAGCGCACTAGAAGGTGGTATTGGTGCTTTAGCTTTGGCTTCAGGTATGTCTGCGATCACCTATTCAATTCAGACCATTGCTGAAGCGGGTGACAATATTGCTTCTGTTTCAACATTATATGGTGGAACATATAACTTATTTGCCCACACACTACCTAAACAAGGTATTGAAGTTCGTTTCTTTGATTATCAACAGCCTGAAAGTTTACGTAGCTTAATTGATGAAAAAACCAAATTAGTTTTTGTTGAATCAATCGGTAATCCACTTGGTAATATTATTGACCTTGAAGCGATTGCAAAAATTGCGCATGAATATGGTATACCTGTGATTGTCGATAATACTGTTGCCACCCCTGCTTTACTCAAACCTTTTGAACATGGCGCAGACATTGTGGTGCATTCTTTAACTAAATATATTGGCGGTCATGGTAATTCAATTGGTGGCGCAATTGTCGATAGCGGTAAGTTCCCTTGGGGTAAGTATCCTAAGCGTTTCAAAGTCTTGAATACGCCTGATCCAAGTTATCATGGCGTGAACTATGTAGAAGCTTTAGGCGAAGCAGCTTACATCGCTCGTGCACGTGTTGTACCACTAAGAAATACAGGTGCTGCAATCAGCCCATTGAGTGTATTTTTAATTTTACAGGGTTTAGAAACTTTAAATTTACGTATGGAACGCCACACTGAAAATGCACAAAAAGTCGCTGAATATCTGAAAACCCACACAAAAGTCAAATGGGTAAACTATGCGGGTTTAAAAGATCATCCACAACATGCTTTGGCTCAAAAATATGTGAAAGGTAAACCTTCAGCAATTTTATCTTTCGGTGTACAAGATGGACTTGAAGGTGGGACACGTTTTATTGATGCACTGCAATTATTCACTCGTTTGGTCAATATTGGCGATGCAAAAAGCTTAGCATGTCACCCAGCAACGACGACACATCGTCAGCTCAATGAAGAGGAATTAAAAGCTGCAGGCGTGAGTATTGATATGGTTCGTCTTTCTATTGGTATCGAACATATTGATGATTTAATTGCAGATCTAGAACAAGCATTATCTAAGGTTTAATCAAAAAAAATATATAAAAGCCTATCTTTGTGTAGGCTTTTTTAATTTAAACTTGACCTGAGCTTAAATAACAGTAAAAATCACTTTATATCATTTAGCCAACATTATAAAATAGAGCAATTACTCTAAAATAATTTTAAAATTCATATACTTATATGCTAGTATTTTTTTTATTTTCCGTTATTATTGCCGCACTAAAATGCCTAACTTTTAGACAACTTGCATCTATCTCAATAACGATGCATGCTTATATTTATTCATTTCAATCGTCAGGGAAACGGTTATGAATCAAAAATTAGAACAACTTTTTCAACAAAAAGTTCAGGGTAAAATTGCGCTAATCACAGGCGCATCAAGTGGTATTGGTTTAACCGTTGCAAAACGTTTAGCAGCAGCGGGTGCTCATGTACTGCTCGTGTCACGCACAGAAGAAACACTAAAAGAAGTCCAAGCTGAAATTCAAGCAGATGGCGGTCAAGCCTCAGTTTTTCCATGTGATTTAAATGACATGAATTCAATTGATGATGTGTCTAAACAAATTTTAGCCTCAGTCGATCATATTGATATTCTCATTAATAATGCAGGACGCTCAATCCGCCGTGCCGTACATGAGTCAGTTGACCGTTTTCATGACTTTGAACGCACCATGCAGCTGAATTATTTCGGTGCAGTTCGCCTTGTATTAAATATTTTGCCACAAATGATGCATCGTAAAGATGGGCAAATCATCAATATCAGCTCGATTGGTGTCTTGGCAAATGCAACTCGCTTCTCTGCTTATGTTGCATCGAAAGCAGCGTTAGATGCGTTTAGTCGTTGTTTATCTGCTGAAGTTCATTCACATAAAATTTCGATTACTTCTGTGTATATGCCTTTAGTTCGTACACCCATGATTGCACCGACTAAAATGTATAAATATGTCCCTACACTTTCACCAGAGCAAGCAGCCGACTTAGTAGCTTATGCGATTGTGAAACGTCCGAAAAAAGTGGCGACGCATTTAGGTCGTTTGGCTTCAATTACTTATTCAATTGCCCCAGAGATTAATAATAAATTGATGTCGATTGGCTTTAACTTGTTCCCAAGCTCAAGTGCATCTGTAGGTAAACAAGATAAATTAAACTTGGTACAACGTGCTTACGCTCGATTGTTCCCTGGCGAACATTGGTAAGATTCTTCTCACCAGTTCGATCTAAATAAAAAACCGCCTTTCGGCGGTTTTTTATTTAGAGGTATTAAAAATTACTTTGAACCCTTAATCCCTGCTTGTAATAACAATGCACCTAAACCACCAATTTTAGCTTCTTGTGGTTTAGTAGACTGTGGTTTCTTCGCTTGTTGTGGACGATCCCCCTGCGGACGAGTCTGTTGAGGACGTTTCGCTTGTGGTTTACGTTCACCACGTTGTTCAGTATTGGCTTGAGCTTCACGACGTGGCTGACGTGGTGCTTTTACAGGTGCTTCCGAACCTTCAGGACGCATCGACAAATTCACACGATTACGTTCAACATCTACGGCCAATACACGTACTTGAACAATTTGACCTGGTTTTGCCACTTTATGTGGATCAGATACAAATTCATTGGCAAGTTCAGAAATATGCACTAAACCATCTTGATGCACACCCACATCTACAAATGCACCAAAATTGGTGACATTGGTAATCACGCCTTCTAATTGCATACCTTCAGTAAGCTGTGATACTTGTGTGATGTCATCACGGAATTTTGCTGTACGGAATTCAGGACGTGGATCACGACCCGGTTTTTCCAATTCAGACAAGACATCTTTGATCGTTGGTAAACCAAATACATCATCAACAAATACTTCCGCATCAACCTGACGAATAATTTCAGTATTACCAATAATGTCTTTTACCGTTGTAGCTTTGGCTTCAACAATTTTATTCACTAAGCCGTAAGACTCAGGATGTACTGCAGATGCATCAAGCGGCTCTGAACCATCCTGAATACGTAAGAAACCTGCTGCTTGTTCAAATGTACGTTCGCCTAAACGAGGGACATTTTTCAACGCTTGACGGTTGTCAAAACGACCATTTTCTTTACGGAAGTCAACAATTTGTTGCGCAATTGATTTATTCAGACCTGCGATATAACCCAAAATAGCCGCTGATGCTGTATTCACATCCACACCAACCGAGTTCACACAGTCTTCAACCACTGCTTCAAGCGTTTTTGCTAAACCTGTTTGATTGACATCATGTTGATATTGACCCACACCAATAGATTTAGGATCAATTTTCACAAGTTCCGCCAATGGATCTTGTAAACGGCGAGCAATAGATACAGCACCACGAATAGATACATCTAAATCTGGGAGTTCATTTGAAGCCAATTCTGATGCTGAATACACCGATGCACCTGCTTCAGATACTGAAACACGCGTCATCGTCAAATCAGGATGTGCAGCCATCATTTCAGCCACAACCGCTTCAGTTTCACGACTTGCTGTGCCATTGCCAATCGCAATCAAATCAACATTGAATTCACGGCAAAGACGTGCTAATTCAGCAATTGAACCTGCTTTATCTTCTTTCGGTGCAAATGGATAAATCGTACTGTGTGCAAGTACATCACCCGAATTTGAAACGACTGCAAGTTTAACACCTGTACGAATACCAGGGTCTACACCGAGTGTTGTACGTGCGCCCGCAGGTGCAGAAAGTAATAAATGACGTAAGTTTTCTGCAAAAACATTCATCGCTTCCGTTTCTGCATTTAGACGTTTTTCAGTTAACAATGAATGTTCAACCGTTGGACGAACTTTACCCAACCAGAACAATTTTGCTGTTTGTTTTAAGAAATCTTGACGTGCTTGTGGCTGAACAGTTTCTAAATCATATTCAGTTTCAATACGTGTCAGTGGCGCAGCATCTTCACCATCTACTTTTAATCCCAAGACATTTTCTTGGCGACCACGAAGCATCGCAAGTAAACGATGTGAAGGTACTTTGTTAAAATTTTCAGAGAAATCGAAGTAATCACGGAATTTTTTACCAACTTCTTTTTTCTCTTCACTTGCAACCAAACTTTTAAGCGTCGCTGTTTTTGCAAACATCGCTTTGAGTTCTGTCGTCAAGCCAATATTTTGAGCCCAATCATCAATAATAATATGTTGAATGGCATCAAGCTGGCTTTCAAGATCAGCATAATTTTCATGGCTAAAACTTGCCAATGCTTCAGCTGGATCAATTTGTTCTGCAATGATTTTTTCAGCGATTGGCCCTAAGCCCGCTTCTTTTGCTTTAAATGATTTACTGGTACGTTTTGGACGGTACGGTGCGTAAATTTCTTCTAATGCATTTTTAGTTTCTGCCCCGTTCACACGAGCAAGTAAATCATCTGATAATTTATTTTGTTCTTTCAGTGATTCAAGGACTTTCTCACGACGTTCAAATAAATCACGTAAATAAACAAGTCGTGTATCGAGTTGGCGTAATTGGATATCGTCTAGGCCTTGCGTTACTTCTTTGCGGTAACGTGCAATGAATGGAACACTAGAGCCTTCATCAATCAGTTTAATTGCAGCTTCTACTTGGTTGGGACGTACGGCAAGTTCACTTGCCAACTGCTGAACTAAGTCAGTCATCGTGTTTAATTCCACAAGGATAAGGACTAAAAGTTAGTGATTATAAAGACCAAGACTATAAAATCCACACTTGTTTTTCAAATTGCGAAAGAAAAAAACTATAAAAGGAGAATTTTCAATAATTTTACCTATGCAATCAGTCATTTCTATCATATTGCTAAACACTGATTTTACATAGAAAAGCATCAATTTTATTCCGTTCAAGATACTTTTAACTTATTCAATATAAAGCATAAAATCATATTCTTAAAAACAACGTTATTTTGTTGAATCATAGTGAATGACTTAAAATCTTCTGAGATGTTGTTTTTTGGTTTAAAAACACCCTTTAAATTGTAATTTTGAGCAAATTGATACATAGTCTTAACAAGAACTTAGGCATTATACTGAGACTAACGAATATCTATAATTTACAACATTTAGGGAGTGCATCATGAGTTTAGTTGTACCAGCTGAAAAGACAGATGTCGTACAAGGTGAAACGGATCGTGTCGAACGCATTTTAGTGGTCGATGATGATGTGCGCTTACGTACCCTGCTACAGCGTTTTTTAGAAGATAAAGGCTTTGTGGTCAAAACTGCCCACGATGCAACTCAAATGGATCGCTTGTTACAACGTGAATTATTTTCGCTCATTGTGCTCGACTTTATGCTTCCTGTTGAAGATGGCTTGAGTATTTGCCGACGTTTACGTTCTTCAAATATTGATACACCTATTATCATGCTCACTGCGCGTGGTAGCGACTCTGACCGTATTGCAGGTTTAGAGGCAGGTGCAGATGATTACTTACCAAAACCATTCAACCCTAATGAGTTGTTAGCACGTATTCGTGCAGTACTGCGTCGCCAAGTGCGTGAAGTTCCAGGTGCACCAAGCCAAAATGTTGAAGTGGTTTCATTTGGTCCTTGGTCACTCGATTTATCTACACGGACACTAACACGTGAAGGTCAAGTTGTGACTTTAACCACAGGTGAATTTGCTGTTCTTAAAGCCTTAGTACAACATCCTCGTGAACCATTGACACGTGATAAGTTAATGAATCTTGCACGTGGTCGTGAATGGGGTGCAATGGAGCGCTCTATTGATGTACAAGTTTCACGCTTACGCCGTTTGATTGAAGAAAACCCTGCTCGTGCGCGTTATATTCAAACGGTTTGGGGTGTTGGTTATGTATTCGTTCCAGATGGTGCTGAATAATCAATTTATTAAAATAAGCCTATTTTTATAGGCTTATTTTATTTGCATTATCCAATGTTAATATCTGTATAAATACCAATAATCTATTTTATATCTCGGGATAACGCTGTGAAATTAGAGCCCATTGATCCTCAAAAATTTACTGAATTCGCTGCATATTCTGAAAAAAAACGCACAGCTTCAGAGCGTTTTCTCGACAAAATCAAGCCACGTTCAGCAGCAATGCGAACAACGGTATTGGTTTTATTTGTAGTATTTTTCAGTTTATTTATGTCTTTTTGGTTCTTTTGGAAAACTCTATATTTACCAGAGATTCAACAACATGCTCGCTTTTTAGCAGTTGAATTAGAAATGGTCAATAACCCTCGCCTACAGATTTATCATGATGAACAACAGCTTGATACAGATGAATGGCTCAAACAGCGTGTCGGTGTTGAATATGTCACCGATCCAGCAGAATTTCCCAACGTTAAAGATAAACTGATTGCTGACTTTTTTACGAGTCGCATTGAGCATCAGCTTGCAACAGAACTAAATATCAAAGATGTGACGGTCTATTTCCAATTTAAACCGAGTCCGCGCATTTGGGTACAAACCCCTGAAATGAATGGTAATTGGGTGCGTGAACCGCTCAAAACTTATGCGAACTATAGCCCTGAACTTATTTTAGCTTGGTTATTGGGAATTCCTCTGATCTCTGCTGCCATTATTTTAACTTTAGTCCGCCAATTGAATCGCCCATTGCACCGATTACAAAATGCAGCCAATAGCTATAGTAAAACAGGCAAAGCGCCCTATCTTGAAACCAATCATGGACCTCAAGAAATTCGAGAGGTAAATCATGCCTTTAATCAAATGATTTATACGCTAGAACAAACTGAGCGTGACCGCCAAATTATGCTCGCAGGCATTTCTCACGATTTACGTACTCCATTGACCCGCGTTCGCCTGAGCGCTGAAATGATGCCTGATGATGACTTTTTAAAAGAAGGTCTGATTTATGATGTCGATGATATGGATGCAATTTTGAATCAATTTATCTCTTATATGCGAGATGGTTCGGATGAAGAAATTCAAGACACCGATATCAACAACATGCTACAAGAGCTTGTTATTCAGTTTAAACCCCTTGATGTACGTTATACACCGCAATCTCTACCCATCATCCAAGCTCGCTCGTTGTCGCTTAAACGTATGATTGGTAACTTAATTAACAATGCCAAACGCTATGGTGCTGAGCCCATTAACCTAAGTGCTTTAGTTGAAAATGATCATATTAAAATTAGTGTTTCAGATCATGGCGAAGGTATTCCTGAAGACCAAATTAGTGATTTAATGCAACCCTTCGTTCGTGGTAATGCCGCTAGAACAGTACAAGGAAGCGGTTTAGGTCTTGCCATTGTGAAGCGAATTGTCGATTTACACCAAGGTGAATTATATATTCACAATCGACCTGAAGGTGGACTTGAAGCAATTATTTCATTGCCGCTTCGACAAGAAACTGAGCAGGAAGATGTGCCACAGAATACAATTCAAAAAATTAAACAAACACTTAGCGATCATTTTTGATGGTCGTTCAATAAAGCAACACCCAGTATCGTTTAATTATCAAGCAGGCACTATTATTTCATTTAAAAATAGCAACTTAAAACACATCACCAATATTTATACCTACATTTATTGAAAAAATTAGACCTTAGCATTAGAGGCATGCACAATTCAGTTTGATGGCGGTACAATCCGTCTAGTTTTGAACAAGAATTGAGCGTAAACCATGTCTTTAGATCGTATTCGTTTAGCATCACTCCACAATAAAGTGATGAGCGCAGAGCAAGCAGCTACCTTTATCCAAGATGGCATGACTGTTGGTATGAGTGGTTTTACTCGTGCAGGTGAAGCAAAAGCAGTGCCTTTGGCACTTGTTGCTCAAGCACAAGAGAATCCTTTAAAAATCACATTAATTACAGGCGCAAGTCTAGGTAATGATCTAGATAAAAAACTGACTGAAGCAGGTGTTTTAGCACGCCGTTTACCGTTCCAAGTAGACAATACTTTACGTAAAGCCATCAACAAAGGCGAAGTGATGTTCATCGATCAGCATTTGTCTGAAACTGTTGAACAAATGCGTAACCTTCAGTTGAAAAAACCTGATGTTGCAATCATTGAAGCTGTTGCGATCACTGAAGATGGTGGCATCATTCCAACGACTTCTGTAGGTAACTCAGCAAGTTTTGCAATTTTCGCTGAAAAAGTGATTATTGAAATCAACACCAACCTAAGCCCTGCATTCGAAGGCTTACACGATATTTACATCCCAACGTATCGTCCAACACGTCAACCAATTCCGTTGACTCAAGTGGATGAGCGTATTGGTACACCTGCAATCAACATTGACCCATCTAAAATCGTGGGTATCGTGATTAATAGTGAACTCCATGACTCTCCATCTACTGTGACTGAACCTGATGATGAGACTCAAGGCATTGCAAACCACCTGATCGCTTTTCTTGAAAAAGAAGTGGCTGAAGACCGCTTACCGCCAAATCTAGGCCCATTACAAGCAGGTATTGGTTCGATTGCGAATGCAGTACTCACAGGTCTTAAAGATTCTAAATTTGAAGACTTAGTGATGTATTCCGAAGTTCTTCAAGACTGTACTTTTGAATTGATCGATGCGGGTAAAATGAAATTCGCTTCGGGTTCTTCTATTACGCTTTCTGCTAAATATGGCGAAAAAGTATTTAATAACCTTGAGCAATACAAAGACAAACTTGTATTACGCCCACAAGAAATTTCAAACCATCCTGAATTGGTTCGTCGTTTAGGTATTATTGGTATCAACACTGCGCTTGAGTTCGATATTTACGGCAACGTAAACTCTACTCACGTGTGTGGTACGAAAATGATGAACGGTATTGGTGGTTCAGGTGACTTTGCACGTAATGCACACCTTGCAATTTTTGTGACTAAATCAATTGCAAAAGGTGGCGACATTTCTTCTGTTGTGCCATTTGCATCTCACATTGACCATGCTGAACATGATGTTGATATTCTTGTAACTGAACAAGGTCTTGCTGATTTACGTGGTCTTGCACCGCGTGAACGTGCTCGTGCTGTCATCGACAACTGTGCTCATCCAATGTACCGTGATGCATTAAATGATTACTTCGATCGTGCATGTGAAAAAGGTGGTCAAACGCCTCACATTCTTCGTGAAGCACTTTCTTGGCACTCTAACTTCGAAGAAACAGGTCATATGTTGACTGCTCAAACTCAAGAGAAAAAATCTGCATAAGATTTTGGTATTGATTGAGGAATAAAGAACGCCCGAAAGGGCGTTTTTTACGCCCTTTCGAAGCATGCTCATCACCTTTTCCAAAGGAGGGGGATCTAACCATTCACATTCTCTATCGCTTAAACTACCTCAACAACTTTTTCTTTTTTCTCTACAAATGCCACACTCGCTTGATCTTGACGAATCATATCCACCGCTTTCTCTGCAATCATAATTGCGGGCGCATTGGTATTACCATTCACCACAAAAGGCATAATCGAAGCATCGACTACACGTAAATTTTGCACCCCATAAACACGCAGTCGCGCATCTACAACTGCCATGTCATCAACACCCATCTTACAACTGCCTACAGGGTGATAGACCGTATCTGAGCGATCACGTAACACCTGACGAATATCTTCATCTGTCTGTACGTTAGAGGTAAATAAATCTTCCTTAATCATACTTTTAAATGCATTAGACTCCATCAATTGCTTGGTTATCTTATAGCCTTTGACCATTTCTTCTAAATCTGACTCATCACCATAAAAATCAGGATCAATGAGCAAAGGGTCATCAATACTCGGCCCACTCATTTTAATCGTGCCCCGACTTTTTGGATTTAATAAGCATACATGACAAGAAATACCGTGCCCTGTATGCATGGTACGAGCATGGTTATCAACAAGTGCGACCACAAAATGCAGTTGTAAATTTGGAAGCTTTTGTTCTATTGAACTTTTAATAAATCCACCACATTCCGCAAAATTGGTTGTGATCAAACCACGGCGTTCTTTTCGATAACGCCCAATTTGCTTGACCAAATCAATTGATCCCGGAATGGATAAACCAAAAGTGCCTTCAATTTGACTGACTTTATAGCCAAAAATAAAATCGGGATGATCATGGAAATTCTTTCCCACCCCAGGTAGATGCTTCTTCACAGCAATACCATGCTGGGTTAATTCATTTTGATCTCCCACACCTGAAAGCATCAAAATTTGTGGTGACTGCATAGCACCTGCACTGAGCAACACCTCACGACGGGCACGAATCTGCTTTAATTGCCCATCTTTTTTATATTCAACACCAACAGCCACGTCATTTTCAATCAAAATTCGATGTGTTTGCGCATGAATTTCAACTGTTAAATTTGGACGCTCTAGATGTGGAAATAAATAAGCACGTGCGGAGCTACAACGCTCACCATTAATATGTGTGACTTGGTAAACGCCTAAACCTTCTTGTTCTTCGCCATTAAAATCATCTAGGATTTTATAACCTTGCTCTTGAGCAGCTTGAATATATTTTTCTTGTAGCGGATTTTCGCTATGTAAATCAATAACAGATAAAGGGCCGTCATTGCCATGATATTGGTTTTTTATACGTCCATTATTTTCAGATTTAATAAAATATGGCAAAACGTCATCATAAGACCAACCTTCGTTACCCAATGTCGCCCAACCATCATAATCTTGACGATGCCCTCGAATATAAATCATGGCATTAATCGCAGAAGAACCACCTAAACATTTTCCACGCGGTTGATAACCCTTACGACCATTCAAACCTTTTTGCGGTACTGTTTCAAAAGCCCAATTGTTGATTTTAGTGGGAATGCTGATCACGGCTGCACAGGGCACTTCAACTTTCCACCCATCGCCACCACCGCCGGCTTCTAACAAACATACAGATACATTCGGATCTTCTGACAAACGACCTGCCAAAACACAGCCTGAACTCCCACCACCAATGACAATATAATCAAATTCCTGTTGATTCATTTCATAGTCCTTTTCTTTCTATTTTAATAATTTTACTTTTTAACCCATCATTTACTGCAACCAAATACTGAAAACATCTATTTATTTTAAACGCGACTCAGCTTGTTATTTATACACAACTTTCAACTCGGACGCAGTATTTTTTATATATGGCTTGAACCCATAAAGATGTAAATCAAAAACATCGTTAAATCTTATTTTTTCTTTTCATAAAACTTTTTCTGCTACTTTTTTACTCGGCCCAAGCGTAAAAAGACAGGAAATGTGATTTCAAATTCTTGCTCTAAATCTTGTAAATATTCAGCTAAATCTAACAATGCATGTTCAGCATACTGATCTTGATAATTTTTTATTGCCGACCATGTACTCAAATACTTGAGTAATTGCGCTGCTGTCCACTGATAAGTCATTGAAAATTTAGGAACAGTAATCTCATCAAAATCAAATGGAATCGTTTGATACGCTTCATCAATATACCGACGCTCTGCATCCCAACAGCCAGCAAGTTTTTCATAATACAGTGCTTGAATCATCGTATTGACCTGCTGATCTTGAATCTCAAGTAAGCCATAACCCACTATAGCAAGCAGACCATTTACCTTTAATGTGCGCCTAACTTCTGCATAAAATTTTTCAAAATCGAACCAATGAATCGCTTGAGCAACGCTAATAAGATCAAAACTTTGATTGGCGAATATTGTCTGTTCAGCAATTTGAATTTGATAACTGACATTTTCAAAATAAGGGGCAGATTGTAATTGGCTCTCACTCAAATCAGTTGCCACAATCTGTTCAAAATATGGTACCAAAAGCTGAGTAAACTGCCCTGAACCTGCACCACAGTCCCATGCAAAACTATGTTCAGGCGTATGTTTTAAAATTTCATGAATCACACTATGCGGATAATCTGGTCGAGCTTGTTTGTAAAGTTGGCTATTCTGAGAAAATAAATCTTTCATATGCTTCATTCTTATTTTTCTATTTAAGAAAAACTTTACACTGTTTTTATCACAAGAGAATGCATCCTGTTCGACAATTTTTCAAACTCTTGTAATGCCAAGCCAATAGATAAGATACAAACTTAATTTTGTACTGAGCGTATACTGAAAATTGTTTGCTCGATAGGCTGTAAATCATTAGTCATCTGATAATAACGAAAAAAATCCTGAACAAGTTCATTGTTCAGGATTTTTTAAAATATGGTGGCGAGACCCAGGATCGAACTGGGGACACACGGATTTTCAATCCGTTGCTCTACCTACTGAGCTATCACGCCGATGGGTCGTATTAAACAATCTAAGCCCGTACACGTCAAGTATTCAAATGCATTAATTTAATCAATAGTTTGTTTTTACATCAACTTTTCTCAAATAATGTATTATTCGGTGATATTTCACTCAATAAATTAGTATTAGAACTACTTTTATAATACATCTATACGTCCTATGACTTTTGAGTACATATAAAAAAACAGCCTTTCGGCTGTTTTTTCATGCATTTGATGAGAACAAGATTCTTAAAATTAAACTTTGCCCAAATGTGCCAAGCAACGGTGAATAGCACCACAGCCTGGTTCAAAAACTTTCACACCTTTTTCTTCTTCTATACGACAGACTTCTTCAACCAAACGCTCTGCTACACCACGCCCTCGATTGGCAGGATGCACCACAATATTTTCAAGGACTTTACTTTCACCCTGACCAGTACACCAAAGTGCACCAATAATCTTTGTATTAAATTCTGCAGTATAAAGTAAGGTATACTGAGCTAAGTTTTGCTCAAGTTGTTCTACTGCATCTTTACCATCACCGAATTCAGGACTTGTGTCGTACAATCGCTCAAGCTGATTGCGAACTTCCTCATTTTCAAGCGAAGTTTTAGCATGTACGGTAATAGGCATTGATTAACCCTCCAGAGCAATCTAATATGCGGTGATTTTCGTCACCACGAAAAAACATTTTTACATCAAGGTTTTATTTTTGACGTCTTTTGAGGAACGTGTCCATGGCGCAACGTATCAGTGAAGTTGTAAGAAACACCAACGAGACTAAAATCCGAGTTCGTTTGAATTTGGATGGTACGGGTCAAGGCACCCTCAATACAGGTATTCCATTTTTAGACCATATGATTGATCAAATCAAGCGTCATGGCTTATTTGACATTGATATTGAGTGCGATGGCGACCTTGAAATTGATGATCACCATACCGTTGAAGACTGTGGAATTACCTTAGGTCAAGCATTTGCTCAAGCTTTGGGTGATAAAAAAGGCTTAAAACGCTACGGTCATTTTTATGCACCGCTTGATGAATCTTTAAGCCGTGTAGTGGTCGATTTATCGGGTCGTCCAGGTTTATTTATGGATATTCCATTCACTCGTGCCATGATTGGTCGTTTTGATGTCGATTTATTCTCAGAATTTTTCCAAGGTTTCGTCAATCACTCACTCATGACTGTACATATTGACAATTTGAAAGGTAAAAACAGCCATCACCAAATTGAAAGTGTATTTAAAGCCTTTGCTCGTGCACTTCGTATGGCATGTGAAATTGATCCACGTGCTGAAAATACTGTGGCATCAACAAAAGGATCTTTGTAATGACCCGTATTGCCCTTCTTGATTATGGCATGGGAAACCTACATTCTGCTGCCAAAGCACTTGAACATGTTGGCGCAACGGTTGATGTAACCAATGACCCAAAACTCATTGCCCAAGCTGATAAGATCGTATTTCCGGGTGTTGGTGCGATGCGTGACTGTATTCAAGGCATGCATGAAGCTGGTATTGATGAAGTTGTGCGCCATGCTGCATTCAATAAGCCTGTTTTAGCAATTTGCGTCGGTATGCAGGCATTGCTTGAAACTTCCGAAGAAAATGGCGGTACAGATGCGCTAGGCATCTTCAAAGGTGCTGTAAAGCATTTCCCTGATGTTGAAGGCTTAAAAGTGCCCCATATGG
Organism: Acinetobacter sp. TY1; assembly: GCF_048551395.1. NCBI lineage: Bacteria > Pseudomonadati > Pseudomonadota > Gammaproteobacteria > Moraxellales > Moraxellaceae > Acinetobacter > Acinetobacter sp. TY1. The sequence continues at coordinate 96,955 of NZ_JBLYZK010000001.1, read as the reverse complement.
GTTGGAATCAGGTGCATCAAGCCGATCCATCACATCCAATGTGGAAAGACATTGAGCAAGATGCTCGCTTTTATTTTGTACATAGCTACTATGTTCAACCACAAGATCAAAGCCTAGTTGCAGCGACCTGTAATTATGCCTTAGATTTTTGTACTGCAATTCATAAAGAAAATTTATTTGCAACACAGTTCCACCCTGAGAAAAGTCATACGGCAGGATTACAGTTATTGAAAAACTTTGTGGAATGGAAAATATAATTTAGATTTCCTTCATATCTGAAAATCCATAATACAGAGATCAAGTGACTTCGGTTACTTGATCTTTTTTTATAGTTAGATAACAATATTTTGAAATAATCGTATTTTTATTTTCAAGATCAATTCCACATATTATTTAGAATAATAAAGAGTATTTATGCAAAATAGAAATAAAACAAATCAACCTTCTGCTTATGTTGCTGATGGTCGTTGTGGTCGTGCGACCTACATTGCTTGGAACTTCCTCATCACCTTAATCATGTTTATCTGTTTTGCCATTGTGATTACAATCTATTGGAGCAGTATTAGCGTACTCTTCACTATGAATGAAGCCACACCTGAAACAGCAGATCAAATTATAAATGCCATTGCTCCGATCAATGCTTTTGGCTCGTTGATTAATTTTATTTTTATGTATTTTATGTTTGTTTTTTCCATTAAGCGTTTACATGATTTCAATAAATCAGGTTGGTTTTCCTTATTTAACCTCATCCCCATTGTAAATCTATTTTTTATCGTATGGCTCTCTATGAACATTGGTGATGAAGGCAAAAATGATTTCGGCTATCCACGCCCAACAAAAAAATGGGAATATATCCTTGCTTGGATCTCAATTATTTTCACTAGTCTAATTGGACTTAGTCTAATTGTCGCTTTAGTTCAAGTTTTTAAATTTTTATAAAAACTCATAAATTTAGCTATTTTAAATACAACACCATGATAGCCAACTCAATCTGAAATGTGATTACAACATCACTTTTCAGATTCATCACGCATGACAAAACCGCCTTCAATCGGTTGAACGCTAATTTTAATGTCGGCTTTTAAATTCAATGCCGCATAACGGTCTTTAATTTCACCCATAAGTTGCTCCATCGTTACATGACTCAAATCAAGCTCAGACTCAGCATAAGCTTTGGCAACCAGATCAGCTCGGCTATCTTGCTTTGTATCACTGCTTCTACGTTCTGTCATGCCTACAAGTTTGACCAACTCAACTAAACTTTGTGCGCTCGAGGGTGTTGAGTTCTGTAGCCATTTACTCATGGTACCTTTTGAGGATTCCAAAACACTCACGAGATCAGATGCTTTAATATTTTTTTCTTGAATGAGTTGTTTTAGACGCTTAGCACCTTCAACAAATAAATCATCATCCTTATCTGACATAAAACAATCTCCATTTTTCAATGCGTTAAAACTATCATTTTTTCAGCAAAATTTGTTATAAACATTCTAATTCTTCATCGTGAATATTGCCTGTGTTAGCACTTAAAAATAAACTTCCCGATAAAATACAGTGTATAGAAAAAATAATTTAATTGTATGAATATAAATTTCCATTAGAAAATTAAGCGTTAATGATTTCTTTTTGGGTGCATCATTAAGCATGGTGTAACCATTTTCTGCATTTATAAACATTCTAGCATCCATATTCCTACGATTCTGAACTCCTCTAGACCATATTTTAAACATACCTAATGAGTTAGTTTTATCTTAGAGCAAATTTTTGATTTTTCTTTATCAGATAAATCAAAAATATATTTATCAACATAAAAATTTATATCTTTAGAAAAATATGTTTTTATAAAAACCTTACAATTTTCAATTGCTCCATATGGCGATTCATTTATTCGACTACTGCTACTTATTCTTTGCAGAAATGGTTTATTTTTCTTCAATAGAATTAATGTAGAAATATCAATATTTCCTCTGTCTGAAAAATTTGTTGAAACTTCAACACTTTCTTCATTTATTTTTTTTAATTTAGCGTTGTCATAATATGAAATTTTATAATAATCAGTATTTCCTATTTTTAAACGATAAGCATTTTCTCCATACTTATCTGTATACTCAAACAGACATATTTTATTTTTTCCAACAGTGGAACAACTGTAATCTTTAGCTTTTGCCTCACAAGAAATTGAAATAAATAAGCCTATAAATATTAAAAAAAACTTATTTTTTATTTTTACATTGATCATACTTCATAACCTTTTTAAACTTGTCCAATTCTGGACTTTGGTAGGAAACAAAAAGAATAAACAATTGGGTATTCATTACACCCAAATCGCAAGTGATGATTGGTACGGTTTCATCACTGGTTTTAAAAACTGTAAGCAAAGTATTGCTAAGTTTTTTACCGTAGGTATTGAAGGTAATAATTGTAAAATAAGGCATCGAATTAGGCGGGATTTAACAGCAGTCGCAAAGTTGCCCGACTTTGAAAAATGGCTTTAGCTATATTTCAAAGCATCGAGCTACTATTCAAATTACTTATATTTTTTTAAGAATTTAATCCTTTCTTGTGTCATTTCTGTAGAACATTCTAAGCTTTCTAAACGACCATTTGAGCCACTTTCTTCTTCAAAATAAATATTACAATTAGCTTCTTTTTTAGAAACCCAAACCCTTTGCAAAGATTTTAATTCGCTTGCTTTAACTTTAGTAAGTTGCTTTATTTTGTGTTGATAAACAATATTTAAATTACTGTCGTACTTATCATATCTTTGTGCAGCACATTCAATCATTTCAATTTGATTTGGTTCTTTTAGGGAACAAACTGAACTAATAGAATCAGCATAACAAGATGTTGTTAAAAGCAATAATATTCCAAATAATGGTTTTTTATTCATAACAATCACATTTCATTCCTTTTTCAAACCAATCCGCCTCACCACGTCTACGTGGAGGTAATCCAGGAGCTGAACCACCTTCCCAGAAATGAGCCATATCTCGTAAAGTATCAGGAATTGTTTCAATTTTACCACTTTTAAGGGCTTCACTAATCTGTCGCATATGTTTACGCGTTAGACCTTTTTTACCTGGTGGAGGGTCTTGTAATCCCTTTCCTCTGTTAAATACCAATGAAAGTAAAGCACCTTGACAATGTGGGTGTAAATTAAGCAATTCGGGATAAATATCAACAGCCCATTGCGGAACTATCAATTCGTTGCGCTCTATACCAGTACATTTTTTGCCTTGGTCATCATTTTATTTTTGGCAATATTTCTATTTATACCTAGTTTGGACGAGATTCAACAACGTAGATCAGACGTTGCATGGCTAGAAAAGAAAAACAGCTTAGACATCAAAAATTGTGATGGAAAAGCATGTGTAAGGATTATGAAAAATAACTGTCATGGAATAGACAAAGATTACTGTGTGATTGACACTAAATAATTTCAGGCGGTACTTTGCTCTGCTCTTGGTCACGACCAAATAAATACAGCAGTCGCAAAGTTGCCCGACTTTGAAATAAGCCTAAAGCCAATTTTCAAAGCGTCGAGCTACTATTGAAATTACTTATATTTTTTTAAAAATTTAATGCGATCATAAGTCATATCAATTTCACACTGCATAGCATCAAAGTGACTTTCACGTCCGTAATTAACTTCATCCACTACACATTTACTTTTTTTCTCTTTAATCCAATTACGTTGTAATCGTTGCAACTCTTCCTTTCGATTTTTTTTAAATCAGCCATTTTTTGCTTATAAGCTATGTTGAGCTTTTTATCTGCAACCCTATACTCATCAATATAACAACCTAAAATATCATTGTGCATTGTACTGTTTGGAACACATTTAACTTGATAGTCTGCATCGGCAAACGCCAAAGTGCTACCAAACACCATTATTAAAATGAATAAATAAAATTTGCTATTCATAATGTGAATTCGACTTACTTTTTTATCAAGGACATATTCTTAATATTGATATTATAACGTTGTTTAATCCAGTTCCCACTTGATGCTGTTCCTGACATTTCAATAATGTATAACGTGTTTTTCTTCACTTTAAAGTCTAAATATGGAGAAATATCAGGATAATAATTAAAGGAATAACATTGAATAGAGTCTCTACCTAAAAGCTCAAGCAGAAGATAATCATCGGTATTAATTTTAAATTCACTGACTTTAGATGAAATAGCTATCCGTGCAGAGTTAATGACTTTACAGTTATTTACATTAAAATTTTTCGCTTTGCTTAAATGGATTGTATCCATATCAGATGCAAACACAGTACTCGTAGCAAAAAATACAATTATTGGAATGAATTTCATATTACTTAATACTCATTTAGATTCACAACTGACATTAGAAACTAAATTCTTGTTTGTATGATATCGAAGCCATGTACTTTTACCGCCCTTACTTTGACTCAACTTACTTGTCGAAAAGCTATAATTACCTATTTCTTTATCTTTAACTTTTGAGCATAACTCCTTAATTTTCATAAGTGGTATTAGCTTTAATAAGTTAGCTTTACGTCCACAGTAATCATTAAATCCTCCGTTGACAAGTATAGTCACATAATGCAAATCATCTAAATCAGAGTATGTATTACCATTACCCCAAATTGAACCTTTAGACCAATACCATGTAGCAGAATGTACGACATGGTCAGGATCAGAAGCTACTAGATCTAAATTAGCAAGAGTAAATTTCACCCCAACGGCCGCACCATATTTAGCATAATTTGTATTATGTGTTAGTTGTATTAATCCTCTACCATGATAAGCAGATCCACCAAAATAGCCATTCCATCCACTAGGGATAGAACCATTTCTATTTTTATATTCTTCAGTAGTCCTAAAGTGATCACCTTCGCATGAAATTTGGGCGAGAAAATGGGCTTTCCTCATACAAGTATTTATTTCATATTCTTTCATATACTTATTAATTAATTCTAAGAATTTACTCACATCCATATTTTTAATTTTGGGATATTGAGATCGGTTAAATAGCCCTTTGGATAAAGCCTCTTTAGGAAGTATTTGTTGTAATAAATCTAAAGTAATATCTTTTGTGCAAAAGCACTCTTTTCTATCATCAACGAAGGTATTAGTTAAATTTTGTTGAGAACTAACAGGCTGAGAGCTTCCCGAACTTCCGCTCCCTGCATCACCAACAACATGCGATTGTTGATATAATATTTTAGCTCCACAGGTTAAAGAATCCCCTACAAAAGCCACAGCCTTACCATCAAAAATAACATGATCATTGCTTTTAACAACGGTTGACCAAAATTTACATTTAGGGCAGAAATGCCCATCTCCTGCTCTGACAAAAGTATTGCCTTCTTGAGAACTTCTTAACTGTGTAGAAGGAATAATTCCACCGTGATCAGTCGGTGCATTGTGAATCGCAAAACCTTTCATTATCTCAGCCCTTAAAATTTAGTCATGACTAAGAAAATTCTTAGGTGTTGGTTGATCTTTAAAAATACGGATCGTGATTCCTGTAGCAGGACTATCCACAATTTCATCGCCATTTTCTAAACGACGACCAACAGATAACCCTCTAACTTTCCAAACATCCGAAGATGCTTTCACCAAACCACCCTGTTTTGTTTTAGCCCCATTCGTAGCTAAATGATAAATCGTATGAGGTTTATTATCGTAATAAAGCTGTTCAGCTTTAAGAGTTTGTTTAATAGGTAATTCATTAAAAAAGATAGGACTAGTCATTTTTATATTCTTGAAATTATTGTGACAAAGTTAACATAAAAAGCAATTAAGAAAAAGTGATACACAAATCATTTCCAATAAGAACCGAGCAAATGCCTACGAGCAATTATCTGCTATAAAAGTTTTGCTCCTCTCCGCCCTTTTCTATGATTATAAATTTTCTGTTGCGACTAAATGAAATTAACTGAGCAAGAACTCCGTAGAACATCCCCCTAAAATGGACAGTGGAAGATTTAGATGACTAATCCAAATGATAATTTTGACGAGCAACTTTATATTTTATAGGCGCATTAAAAATGCTGTATTCAGGAATTAGACAAAATAATTTACAGGCTCCGATTGAACTATCAATTCGTTGCGCTCTATGTCAGTACCTTTGTTACCTTGGTCATCATTTTATTTTTGGCAATATTTCTATTTGTACCTAGTTTGGACGAGATTCAACAACTTAGATCAGACGTTGCATAGCTAGAACAGAAAAACAGCTTAGACATCAAAAATTGTGATGGAAAAGCATGTGTAAGGATTATGAAAAATAACTGTCATGGAATAGACAAAGATTACTGTGTGATTGACCCTAAATAATTTCAGGCGGTACTTTGCTCTGCTCTTGGTCACGACCAAATAAATACAGCAGATGTAAAGTTACCCGACTTTGAAATATGGCTAAAGCCTATTTTCAAAGCATCGAGCTATTTAAATTAACATACCTAATTAGTTAGTTTTATCTTAGAGTTAGAGAAATTTTTTGATTTTTCTTTATCCGATAATTTATAGGCTCTATTTACTCGCAAAAAATATTATTTTTCTTTAGCTTATTATTTATAATTTCATAATCCATATCATAATTAGGCTCAAATTCTAGAGTAGAACCTTTATTATTTTTATATGAAATACCATTGATTAATGCACCTTGAGTTTCAATTACATAAGTTCCTGAAGGCTTTCCTTTTATATATTCTATATAGTTTTGCTTCAAAATATATGGTCTTCCCTCATCCGTTGGTATGGCGATTTTTTTGACATATTTAACTTTAATAGGCTTCAAATATGGGTAATACATAATTGAATCTAAATTAGGAAATTTCTTTGAATTAAATAGAATAAATCCGTTATTAGATGTCGGGATACAGCGATACGGTTCAATAGGTTTAGCAAATAATGATGAATTAAAAATACAAATAGAAAAAATCAAAATAATCTTATTCATTTTATTTCACCTATTCTTTTTTTAGCCCAAACAACAGCTTTATCCGCTGAAAAACCATATCTTGAACTTTTTTCATTTTTACTTTTATTTTTCCAACCAAATGGCGCTTCCTTACCTTCTGCCATTTCTAAAAATCTTTGGTATCCAAGTTTTGCTTGAGCAACATCTTTAGTTTTTCCCTTATTTGTTGGACGTTCCGGATCATTCCATAATCCCCAACCAAAAGACTCTCCCGTCATATTTTTATATGTATAACTTGTATTGAAATCAAAATTAGAAATATTTGCCAATATTTTGGGTTCTGTATTTTTGCATTTCAGAATTTTTAACTGTGTAATAGCTTTATCAAAGTATTGTTTTCTATCATTCCAACCATTAAATCCAACATTAATTAAAGCAGTAATACCGATAAAATCATTTTTTAATACTAATGTACTTAAATCTATTGATTTACCATAATGCCAATACCATATTGCTGAACCAACTGCATGTTTAGGGATAGTTGCTATTTTCTTCCTATTTTCTCCAAGAAAGTTTTCATTGGCATATTTTCCATAATTTTCATAGTTACCTGGACCAGTTAATTGGATTAGTCCTCTACCTTTATAACCTTTATATCTAGAAGCTTCTTCTGCATCTGAAATACCTATTTCTTCTAAATATTTAAATGAACCAGATTCATGTAGAACTTGGCATAAAAAATGAGATTTTTCTAAACAGCTTGTCATTTTATATTTTTTAAATTGTTCATTTAACGCTTGCAAATACTCTTCTGATTTTTTTGCTAGGGGTGCTATTCCTTTAAGTTCTGCAATTGTTAAATCCCTGTTACAAGCACAAGTTTCTTCTTCTTTTTTTTCTTTATCATCTACCAAACTATTAGTTAAATTTTGCTGAGAATTAACAGGCTGAGAGCTTGATCGAGCAGAGCTACCCGAACTTCCGCCCCCTGCATCACCAACAACATGCGATTGTTGATATAATATTTTCGCTCCACAGGTCAAAGAATCCCCTACAAAAGCCACTGCCTTCCCATCAAAAATGACATGATCATTGCTTTTGATAACGGTTGACCAACACTTACATTTAGGACAGAAATGCCCATCTCCTGCTCTGACAAAAGTATTACCTTCTTGAGAACTTCTTAACTGTGTAGAAGGAATAATTCCACCGTGATCAGTCGGTGCATTGTGAATCGCAAAACCTTTCATTATCTCAGCCCTTAAAATTTAGTCATGACTAAGAAAATTCTTAGGTATTGGTTGATCTTTAAAAATACGGATCGTGATTCCTGTAGCAGAACTATCCACAATTTCATCGCCATTTTCTAAACGACTACCAGCCAATGCCACAGAAGCCCCTTCAACAATACAAACGTCACCTGCACCTGAAATAATTTTAGAAATTGTGCCATCGGCATAAATCACATCATCCCCAACACGACCAATAGATAAGCTCTTAATTTTCCAAACATCCGAAGATGCTTTCAATAAACCACCTTGTTTAGTCTTAGCCCCATTAACAGCTAAATAATAAGTTGTATGAGGTTTATTATCGTAATAAAGCTGTTCAGCATTAAGAGTTTGTTCAATAGGTAATTCATGAGAAAAGATAGGACTAGTCATTTTTATATTCTTAAAATTATTGTGACAAAGTTAACATAAAAAGCAATTAAGAAAAAGTAATACATAAATCATTTCCAATGAGAACCGAGCAAATGCCTACGAGCAATTATCTGCTATAAAAGTTTTGCGCATCTCCGCCCTTTTCTATGATTATAAATTTTCTGTTGCGACTAAATGAAATTAACTGAGTAAGAACTCCGCAGAACATCCCCTAAAATGGGTAGTGGAAGATTTAGATGACCAATCCAAATGATAATTTAGACGAGCAACTTTATATTTTATAGGCGCATGAAAAATGCTGTATTTAGGAGTTAGACAAAATAATTTACAAGCTCCGATTGAACTATCAATTCGTTACGCTCTATGCCAGTACCTTTGTTACCTTGGTCATCATTTTATTTTTGGTAATATTTCTATCTGTACCTAGTTTGGACGAGATTCAACAACCTAGATCAGACGTTGCATGGCTAGAACAGAAAAACAGCTTAGACATCAAAAATTGTGATGGAAAAGCATGTGTAAGGATTATGAAAAATAACTGTCATGGAATAGACAAAGATTACTGTGTGATTGACCCTAAATAATTTCAGGCGGTACTTTGCCCTGCTCTTGGTCACGACCAAATAAATATAACAGTCGCAAAGTTGCCCGACTTTGAAAAATGGCTTTAGCCATTTTTCAAAGCATCGAGCTATTTATTATTTTTTACATTCAGATAAATATTTTTCAATCATGAAATTAACAATATCCGTTTCTCCTCGAGCTTCTCTTGTTTTTTCCTTGTTATAAGTGCTCCATACTTCATTCAAATGATCTTTAATATATGTAACCATACATTCTTTATACGGCTCTGGAGTGCTTTCATGAATGTGTTTTAAGAATTTTTCTTGATGTTTAGCTTTAGAATTACTACAACCAAATAGTGAGATCATAAGGATTAGTCCTATACTTAATTTTTTCATTTTTTTATTAATGTATCATTCATCAATAGACATAGGTTCTCATTATTGAAATATAGATTTCAAAGTATCTATTTTATAGTTAAATTTAATAATTGCATTCAACTTCTTTACTCAGCATGAAGATAGATATTTTTTTTTCAACCAGTTCTTCTGTTGGAGGGGTTTCTCTAAAATCTAAATTTAATCTTATATTTGTTTTAAATAAAAAAACCCCCAATAAAGTCAATAATACCATTGTGGAAACAAATATAATCTTATTATTTATTTTTGATTTATAAAAAATTGTTAAATAAATAACAAACAATAATAGTAAATTTTTTAAAAACCCGTAACTAAAGAAATAATATTCTTTAAAACCATTTAATTGCATTAGCCAAACATCAAATATTCCAAAAGTTTTAAAAGGACAATATACATTAACAATAGAGAATGAAAATATTGTAATTAAGGATATAATTAAAACCAAATAAATTTTTCTAAACATTAGCTTTCTGCTCTAATCCCTATACCTATTGTTTGCGACTCATCCTTATCATTTCCTGCTGTAAATTTAAATTTACCGTCATACCATAAGAAAACTGAATCGCTTCCATCAGTAGACCCAGCATTAACACAACCATTTTTCACAAATATATCTCGAAAATCATCATAAGTAGTGGCTCCTCCAGTGCCATTTTCCTGAGCAACAATAATAACTTCTCCTGTTGCAGATACTCCTAACCCAGCTCTTCCACTTCTATTGTCACCTGCATGAAGTGCAGCATATTTTGAATTACTTCTTTGTGTTAAATATTTTTTATGTTGTGGTAAAGGTTCACCTTTTAGCACAGCACCAGTCAAAGTCTTATTATATGTATTACTTATTCCATATTTTAATCCATTAACAATTAAGGGACAAAGCCCACCTATTCCAGTATAAAATCCTTGCTTATTATTTAGATCTCCTTGCCCCATATACCAACTATAGTCTTGCTTTTGAGCAATGTAGAACATTAAAGGTGAACTACCACCATATAATTTACCAGTACCTAATAATACAAAACCTTGATTAATTGAATCTTTAGCTGGTACTGGATCATGACCAGCAACAACATCAATATATCCATCTCTTGTTAAGCTATACCAACATGCATTAATGCAGACTGTTAGTTTTGCTTTAGATTGTGCTCGAATTACAGTATCACTAAAAAACTCTTCTTCTTCACGAACTATAGGTACTAATCTAGACTTTCCTTTAATTTTTATAACATGGAACCCATTATCTATTCTATATTCAATATTAGACATTTTAAATCCTTTAATTTTTTGTTTTTAAATTCGTAATAATTTTTATTAAATATTCCTGACTTTTCAAATCCCAGTTTAAGTTTTCAATGTAATTTAATATATAATGATATCTAGATAAGCCTTGCATTATTACAATATCTGATCTTTTATTAGAAAATTGCTTTTTATGTTGTTCTGTTGCTTCATTTAATATGTTGAACTGCTCTGAAATTGAATCAACACCCTCTTCATTTGTATGAAATTGCCTTAAATTTTTTTCTAAATTTAAAGGTTCTCCGTTAATTTCAATATTTTTCACTTCTGGAATATTCTTAGGAGGAATAAAGTAGGCAACTCCATTTTCAGCAATCCAAACTTCTTTTAGTGGAGAACCATTAATCAATAACTTATCTGTTGAATTTATTTTTTCCCCATCTAAACGTTCTATTCGAGCAAGAATTCCCATTACAGGAAAATGAACATCAGGAGTTATTTTAGCTTTAGGAATTACATCACATGGAGGCAGTAAATGCTGTAGATGTGTAGCCTTTAGGCTAGCAACTGATGCTTCATTGAAAATATGTTGCCCTGCAAAAACTTTAAACTCCCCAGGTGTTTTTATAATTATACCATCAGAGGAAATAATAATTTGTGAACCACCAGCCATGACTATGCCATTTGTAATTTTATAGATAGAATTAATTTAGTATAACTTAATAATCTTATAAGTATGACTTTTATTGTTGCCATTCAACTTCGAGACAGTATTGTTATAGCAATCGACAACAAGCATCTTCTTTTAAAAGATAAAAAATTAGATGAATATCAAGAATATGAAGATTCAAAACTATATGCATGGCATAGTGGAATTATCACTGGTACAGGTGAACACTATGTCATTGATAAAGCCATTCGCCTCTTTATCAATAATGCTGAATCTGACCTTGAAAAGCTCCCTGCATGCTTGAATATTTCAAGACAAATTAGAGAGATGGAAGTTGGACAGCATGAACAAATTCAATTATCTAAAATTTTGTACTCCAGTTATAGTGAAAATGGAGCAAAACTTTTTGCAGTAGAATTAAATGAAGAGTCTGGTTTGTATCAAACCAGTGAATTTAAAGAAAATGACTTAATCATTTGGCTATTCAATCAAAATATTCAAAGCATTACAGAACATTTAAAAACTTTATATGCCAATCCTCGCCCCCGATCTTCATTCACTCGAGTCGAAGACTGGATTGATTATTATATTTCAGCCATTGCAAAAATATATGAAAAACAAAGTCATATTGACTCTTGGATGAGCAGTAGCTTTGATATATTTTTTCAAACTAAAGATCACTATTTTTATCAATACATTGAAAATAATAGAAACTTTATTTGAAATAAACGATTAATTATTTTAAATACTTTTAGAACCTTTGAAAGTATTGCTATCAGATGGTTTCATTTAAGATTAGCATATAAATGCTCTTATATAACCCAACAACAAATAGAATATGCAGATGCCTATGCTACGCTTTTATTCTATCAAGAATTACACGCTAGAGGCTCAATTTAGCCACTACGATAGAAAAATTGGCTTCATCATTAGGAAAATTGGGCTTTCTTGGCAATAAAATCCATGACTAGCACTTAGAAATTGATCAATACTTTGCTAAGATTAGCGCCAATAAATTCCTTATGAAATTAGGCAAGGAGCGAAAGCATGCTGATCATCCCTGCAATTGACCTGAAAGATGGCAAATGTGTTCGTTTAAAACAAGGTCGTATGGAAGACGATACTGTATTTTCTGATGATCCTGTAGCCACTGCACAGCATTGGGTCAATGAAGGTGCACGCCGTCTACATCTTGTTGATTTAAATGGTGCTTTTGCAGGTACGCCTATTCATAAGCCTGTGGTTGAAGCGATCTGTAAAGCACAGCCTGAACTACCTATTCAAATTGGTGGCGGTATTCGTTCATTCGAAACCATTGAACACTACTTAGATGCAGGTGTGTCTTTTGTCATCATTGGTACAAAAGCAGTTCAAGACCCTGAATTTGTAGAAGAAGCATGTAAGAAATTTGCAGGTCATATCATTGTCGGTATTGATGCTATTAATGGCATGGTTGCAACTGATGGTTGGGCGAATGTTACAGATGTTAAAGCGACTGATCTTGCGAAACGTTTTGCAGATGCAGGCGTATCAAGCATTGTGTATACCGACATTGCCCGTGATGGCATGATGCAAGGTGTAAACGTTGAACAAACCGTTCATCTTGCTGAATATTCTGGTTTACCTGTGATTGCTTCAGGTGGCGTAACTAACCTAGATGACGTTCGCAACTTAAAAGGTCAACCCGGTATTTTAGGTGCGATTACTGGTCGTGCCATTTACGAGAACACTTTGAACTTACGTGAAGCACAATTACTTTTAGATACGCAGTCGCTTTAAGTCACTCCGTATTTAAACCCAAAAAGAGGTCGATATGACCTCTTTTTTCTTTGTGATAATGTTCTATTTTCATTGTTAACTAGCCTTATCATTTTACCGAAAGATTCATTTTAGCTCCCATGTCTACATTTTTAAGCCCTTGGATGCAATCCAAAGCACCTCAATTGGTTCTAATTTTTATTACCATTATTTGGGGTGGTAGTTTCCTAACGGTGCAATATGGTCTGAACTTTAGCAGCCCTATTTTATTTGTCGCTTTACGTTTTGCAGCGGCTGCCATTGCCGTGAGTATTATTTCATGGCGAAATTTAAAAGGCTTCAATTTAAAAGAAATTGTTGCAGGTGCGTGTATTGGTGCTGTCATTGCAATTGGCTATGGTACGCAAACCGTTGGGCTACAAACCATCAGTAGTAGTGAGTCTGCATTTCTAACTGCGCTTTATGTACCACTAGTACCTATTTTTGTTTGGATCATTTTTAAAACTAAAACCCATCTAATGACATGGCTCGGCGCAGGTTTGGCTTTTATTGGCTTAGTATTTTTAACAGGAAATGGTTTTGGCTCTATTCAACTGAATGATGGGCAAATTTTGACACTACTTGGCTCAATTGCGATTGCCTTTGAGATTATATTGATCGGTCATTTTGCTGGTTCAGTGAATGTCCGCCGAGTGACCGTATTACAACTAGTCTTTGCATCATTATTTTGTTTTTTACTTGCACCTTGCATTGGTGAAACACAATTACCCATGTTTGATTGGCGATTATTAATGGTTCTCATTGGGCTTGGCTGTGCGAGTGCAGGCATTCAACTGGCAATGAATTGGGCACAACGCGTAGTCGATCCTTCACAAGCTGCCATCATTTATGCAGGCGAACCTGTGTGGGCAGCAATCTTTGGGCGAATCGCAGGTGAGCGTTTACCGATAATTGCTTTATTTGGTGGTTTACTCGTGGTACTTGGTGTGATGGTCAGTGAGTGGAAGCCAAAATTTTTACAAAAAATGGAAAAAGAGATAAAGCCATAATGTTTTCAAAATGGCTTATGATCTCACTTGAAAATTTACGACAGATGTCTTTATGAGCACTTTATAAAAAATCACATGGCTTAAAATATTCAACATTCGGCATTGGATCATAAAAATGATGAAGCAATGCCTTCCATTCTAAATACGCCTCAGATTTTCTAAAGCCTTCTGTATGATGCTCAAGCGTATCCCAATGCACCTGTAAAATATAATGCTCTACATTCGTATGATGTTGCATGAGCTGTAACTGTTGGAAACCTGCGGCTTGCTGAATAATTTCTTTGGCAATATTAAATGCCTGTTCAAACGCAGCAGATTGCCCCACACTTACGTGTAAATGTACATGCTCAATAATCATGAAATATGAATCTCGTTAAGGAACAGGTTTATCTTCATTTAACACAATTAATCCACGTACAGCTCGGTAAACAATCCAAATCCAAGAAATAAAAATGACCGCTACACAAAAAGTAGTGCCAGCAAATGCAACACCCGCAAATGCATTTGGATTATCTAATGTCATGAACAAAAAGAAAAAAGGTACAAAGGCTAAGATATTCCAAATCAAATACCACCAAAAGGTACGAATTTGCCATTTAAAATGGCTTTCATAAATCGTACCTCGGACTGAATCCAATTTAACGTAGTTAATAATCAATGCGATGACAGCCAAAATTCCTGCCGAAAAAATTGCAATCATATATAAAATATAAAGAATAAAAGTTAATGACTTACTGTTATTTGAATCCATATCTTTATCTCCAATCGCATTTCCAAAAGATTAAATTTTGAAGGTATTTAAAGGTGAAACCAACCATACTATTAATAATAGATTTAGAAAAATTGTACAAAAGTAAATATTGCGAAACGGTTGTTTTTGCGTTTTATGTCGTAAACGTTGTTGTGCTAACCACGCAGATGGCCAACCACCCAAAAAGGATAAGATATGTAATGTATTTTCAGGTACACGGCGCTCACCTTGCTGAGCCGCTTCTTTATCTTGAGCATAAAACCAATACGTCATCGCATTGATAATAAAAACAAAGAGTAAAACTAGACTTGGCAATAAACCAGCAAAACTCAATCCTGCCAAAGCAATGATATAAATTACTGTCGCAATTTGCATAGGTTGTAATTTTTGTTTCTGTGCCGCAGCATAATTACTTTTAGACTGTGCAGATTTTTTCTTTGTTTGCGAAGCTTTTAAATACGTCACTTGCTTGGCTTGATAGCGTCCATGACCATCAAGCTGGACCATATATTCCAAAGCACAACCCTCGATTGGACGAGGACCGCGCTGTGCAAAGTCTTTAATATGTAAAAATACACGATCTTTGCTTGCATCATTGGGTTGAATAAAGCCGTAACCTTTATCATCAAACCATTCTACTAAACGTCCTTGATCGCGCATTTAAACCTCTTTATTCATAGACCTAAAACTAGGTGAAAAACCGTTAAGCTGTGACGAATTTTAATCGTTCAATCAGCATATTACGCATTTCTTGCGGATTTTTCTGCAAAATATCATCGCCAGTACGACCTTCAGCTTGATTAATTTGAGCCACTTGCAAACGCATCATCCAAAAACGCCCTGCAGCCATTGCCAAATACAACTCTAAACACGATTTTTCATCTGAAGTTAAAGGACGAATCGTTTCATAAGCTTCAAGAAATGCTTGTGCTTTATCTTCATTCAACGTTACATCAGGATATTCAGTACAGAAATCATTGAGCGTAATCGCAATATCAAACAACAATTCATCTTGATTCATTTCATAAAAATCTAAAATACCTGTCAGTTCCTCCCCCTCAAACAAAGTATTGTCACGGAATAAATCTGAATGGATTAAACCTTTCGGTCGATCAGGATACATCACTGTCAAAACTTCATATAAACCCAATAAATTATTCAAAATAGTCTTATCGGAATCATCTAGTGTAGGCTTAATCTGACGTGCAACATTGTACCAATACGCATGATCACGCGCCTCAGCACGAACCAAAGGAAAGTTTTGTAATGCTACATGCATTTTAGCTTGAGCAATTGCAATCGCTTGTGTTTGCTCAAGTGATGCAGGCATCGGATGATCACCCAACATCCGAGGTGCAATTTGTGCAGGTTTTTGCTTTAATTCATGAATCGCTTTACCACTATGACTTAATGGTACAGGGACAGCCAAACCTTGCTGCCCAAGATGTTCAAGTACAGGAACCAACTCACCTGCGCCCTGTTCATCAAGGTTTTCAAATAAGGTCAAAACATACTGTTTTGCATCTGTACATACAATAAAATAGTTGGTGTTTTGAATACCGCCCTGAATCGGAATCAGATCATTCACCTCCAGTCCATAAGGTGCTGCGAAGTCCTGAACTTCCTTTAAACTCAAAGTGGTATAAACCGACATATAAAACCTGCGAAAAAACTTACATAAGTTTGATAGAATACCCTCTTGAGTTACCAAGGTGTAGCACCTATGTAGCTTAGTTTCATAATCGACTGTTATTTTTGGAAAAAATTATGCTCGCTAAACGTATTATTCCTTGCCTAGACGTAGATAACGGTCGTGTGGTGAAAGGCGTTCAATTTCTTGATATTCGTGATGCAGGCGATCCTGTTGAAGTTGCACGTCGCTACAATGAACAAGGCGCAGATGAAATTACTTTTTTAGACATTACCGCTACCTCAAATGGTCGTGATACGACATATCGCACTGTAGAGCGTATGGCTGAAAGTGTTTTTGTTCCACTCACTGTCGGTGGTGGTGTACGTAAAGTTGAAGATATCCGTTTATTACTCAATGCAGGTGCAGACAAAGTCAGCATCAACTCTGCAGCAATTTATAATCCTGAATTTGTACAAGAAGCATCACAACGCTTTGGCGCACAATGTATTGTCGTTGCGATTGATGCGAAAAAAACTGGTGACAACAAATGGGAAATATTCACCCATGGCGGTCGTAAAGAAACAGGGATTGATGCAATTGAATGGGCTGTGAAAATGGCTGAATATGGCGCAGGCGAATTACTCGTAACCTCAATGGATGCCGATGGGACTAAAGCTGGCTACGACCTTGCGCTAATGCGTCAAATCAATGATCGAGTGACTATTCCAACAATTGCATCAGGTGGTGTAGGTAATTTACAACATTTAGCCGATGGTATTTTACATGGTGGTGCAGATGCCGTTTTAGCCGCGTCTATTTTCCACTTCGGTCAATATACCATTCCTGAAGCGAAACAATATCTTGCTGATCAAGGTATTGAGATGCGTCTATAATTTAAAAAATGCAGACCAAAGAGTGTAAAAATTACACTCTTTTTTACACTCAAAACAGATAAAAAAAAGATAAAAAAAAGGAGCCCTAAGACTCCCTATTAACTGAGAAAAGATAAGAAATACGCTTTCAAATCTTTAAAAAAATAAACATTCACTTTTACTCGCAAATCCAATATATATCAGCCATATACCTAGATATTGACCAATTACGCCTATTTTTATGACAATACACGACAGTTTGTGATTTTTAAACTTTAAGATAAAGCATCGACACGATTATCCGCTTGAACTTCAGTTTCAAGCATTTTGATGTTTTCAGCCGCCAACATTTTTACAGGAAAATACTGTTCCACTGTTTTTGACAACCATTTTGCTACAGGTTTTGGTAAGGTTATTCCCAATGGATTTTGCTCTTTTAAATCTATTGAAGACACCACACGTGTTCCCATAATATAATCAAACCAAGGCTTGGTCACACACCAGTTGGCATCTTGATTTGAGTTCATATGATGATCATAGTGCCATGGAATCGTCTTTTTCGCCCAATCAGGTTCTAAATGTGAACGACGATGAATATAATAATAATTGCAGGCACAATAGACGGTTGAAAGTGCCATACCTTTTGAAACAGGTAAAAATGCTGTACCAAATGCTGCAACCACAACAGCTAAAGATATCACTTCATTTTTTGTACGCCAATTTGATAAACCTTCGACATAACCATCATCAAAAAAACTTTGCTTTCTCACTTCACGATGATGTTCCCAATGTGACTTCATACTATGTGGTACAGGGCTAAAACGTGGCTTTCCTGTACGATGCGTACCATGCAAAATATATTTATGTGCAAACCACTCAAAGCCATTGGCAATTACAATGCCGGCAATAAAACCTTTAATCATTATCAGCTCTCCTCTTTATATCACTCAATATACCCCTGCTAATTTGATGAATCTTGACCCTAAAAAACCGTTTCGTTGACAAATTACGACAAATTGATTCAAATATTCTAAAAGATAATCTCAAACTCATTTAAAATGAGGGTTAGAACCCTACAACACCTGCTGAAAGGCTTGGAAATCATGCTTGAATTCTCTATAGTCAAGCGATATTGACTTAATACGACAACTTATTCTCACTACAACAAGAAAGGCCATAAAGATGCAACGGATAAAGGATTATGCCGGCTCAGTCTATGGTGGTTTGGGGCACTTGCTTTATGCATTTTGTCAGACCCGAAAACTAGACATTTCCGAACAATTACAACAGGTTCAAAATTTAGAGCGTTTTGATTTTGCACTTTGGCGGGACATACTCAAGCAAATGAGTCATGACATTAAAAGCCCTGCTCTCGGATTAGAAATTGCGGAACATGTTCAACCTAAACACTTGGGTATCATTGCTTATATTGCACAATCGAGTGAAACCCTCGGTGAGGCTTTGGCACGTTATCATGACTTTCATCGCTTGATTTATGATGGCAGTCCACTACAACTCAATAGATGTAATGAATATATTTCAATCCGTTGGGGAAAATTGCCTGAACATCTGACTACACAAGTCACCGATGAAATTGCGATGGCATTGATGGTGCAATTTTTACGACATTTTTTGTCACTAGACGACATTTTTTTACATGAAGTGCACTTTTGTCAAACTGCGCCAAAAGATATTAGCTTTTATAAAAAATACTTCCGTTGTAAGGTCAAATTCTCACAACCTTATGCAGAATTGCTTTTTGATCCATATATTTTAAACACTGAAATTAAACATGCCGATCAAACTTTACAAAAACTTTTGATGCAACAAGCGACATCTTTATTAGAAAAACTACCAAATAGCACACAGTTAGATGAGCGTTTACAGCAATTTATTCTCATAGGTTTACAGAAAAATAATTATCAAATTGAAGATGTTGCAAAACAACTTAATATGTCCATTCGCCAGTTACAACGCCATTTACAACAACAAAACACCACTTATCAACAGCGAGTACAAGATATTCGCAAGCTACTCGCTACACAATATTTAAGCGATCCACATCTAAGCCTACAAGAGATTGCACTACTCCTGAGCTATTCCGAGCAAAGTGCATTTCAACGTGCATTTAAATTATGGACAGGGGTTACGCCTTTACAATGGAGGCAACAAGATCAAATCAATGCATAATTGTCATAGATTTTTAAACAAAATTGATTAAAATACCTTCAAAGTGCTTCAAAAAGCCTGATTAAAATAAATATCAAATATCTAAAAATAGGAAACAATATGAATAAATATCTTGCTGAATTCATTGGAACATTTTGGCTTGTCTTTGGTGGTTGTGGTAGTGCTGTGCTTGCCGCCGCGTTCCCTGAGCTTGGAATTGGCTTTGCAGGTGTTGCACTTGCTTTCGGTCTGACTGTTTTAACAGGCGCTTATGCTCTAGGACACATTTCAGGTGGTCACTTCAATCCTGCTGTGAGTATCGGCTTAATGGTTGGCGGTCGTTTTGATGTAAAAGATCTTTTGCCTTACATCATTTCACAAGTCATTGGCGGTACTTTAGCTGCATTCGTTCTCTATCTGATTGTACAAGGTCAAGCTGACTTCACAGGTACAGGTGGCTTTGCAACAAACGGTTTTGGCGACTTATCTCCGGGTAAATACTCAATGATGTCAGCATTAATAATTGAAATTGTACTGACTGCCGTATTCCTCATCATCATCATGGGTTCTACAGACAAACGTGCACCTGCGGGCTTTGCACCAATTGCCATTGGTCTAGGTTTAACCTTAATTCACTTAATCAGTATTCCTGTAACGAATACATCTGTTAACCCTGCTCGTAGTACTGCTGTCGCTTTCTTCGCTGAAACAGCAGCACTTAGCCAATTGTGGTTATTCTGGGTTGCACCAATTATCGGTGCGATCATTGGTGCAGTGATTTATAAAGTTTTGGCAAATGGTCAAGATAAATAAAATGCTACGTTACATCTCATAGCGTTAACGATAAAAAGTCCGCATCTAATGCGGACTTTTTATGTTCGAATATATAGGATCATGCATTATAAAAATGGATTTTCAACTTCACCTAGATCAGGTCGATCAATTGTTTCTGGCAAATTTATTTGAGCTTCTAAAACACTGACAATAGTATTTATATAGTCTTGCAATACCTTTGCAGCCTCTAACCCTTGCTGATCTTTCGTGATCTGTAAATTACCTGAAAGATTAACCACATCTACATCATTTTCTAAAGTGAGATCATGAATGCTATGTGATTCTGTACCATTTTCAAAAGGTTTAAACATTTAAATTATTCTCAGCTATTTTCATCATTATGCTTTGAGTATATGTCAGTTTTTTTAGAATATTCAAACTTATTCAGCTTGCTATCCCAAGAAATTATATATGGTCAGACGTCATTTTATTTAATCTAACCATATGCTTACTGTTTATTTAAAAGCTGTAAAATAAACTGCAATAAAGCATCTTTTAACTGTTGAACCAAAGCATCTTGCGTTTGCTGATCCACTTTTGGCAATTCTGTTGGTGTAGTCGTTGAACTCGATGTATTCGACTGTCCTGACTTAAATTGCTTCTTAAGCGCAGTTAGCTGCTCTGCGGAAACATTTTCAGCACACTGACTATTTGCATCCCAATGGGAATAAGCAATTTTCTGTCCCGCTTTCACCTGTGTTGCTTTAAATGGTAGGTTATACGTATTACGCTTCTGCTCTTCCGTCAATTGTGGAAAGAGGTTCATACCTAACTGTTCTTCAAGTTGGCAAATACTGACTATTTTAACTTGTAGTGAATTATCATTCGGTGCGTAATATGCCCCAATCACACCATCTTTCGGAATATAAACTGCCTTAAAAACTGCGGTTGGAACAATGACCCCATTACCAATGGTTTTGAGTTTCTTTGCAGCAAATACAGGTCCCGTAATCACATATACATCTTGCTTTTGCTTGGTGACAATAGCACGTGTTGCTTCTTCTAATTCACGCCACACTTGCTGATTATTTTTTGGCGCTTGCGGCACCATATTTGCCAACGAAAAGCTATCATACTGTGAGGCTTTATCAGGCATATCTGCATTTGGCGACATGTGACCCCGGTCATAACCTGAAGCTCGATAATCGGATAATAATGCACGATGTTTTTCACTCACACGTGTTTCTTCGTGAAAGCTATCTTCACGTTTAATTTTTTGACTTAAGCGCTGTGGTGATAAATGCTCAGCAGTCCACAATGGTGTTTTTGACATGCCTGAATACATGACATTAAAGCCATTAAAACACAGTGGATAGGTATTTTTTTGTAAACTTTCTTTGGCTAAAAATGGCGGTTCTTCACGATAAAATTGTTTCAAACATTCTGAACTGCCAGATGCTGTAAAAGGAATATATTGTGCAATTTTTTCTTGTCCAAATGCAAAGGCAAAACTTCCTGTTGCAATCACACCCAATACCATTTTAACCAATGAATTATTCAACCAATTCCTTCCTGAAATTACTGATGTTTTGCGACTTTTCTTACGCGCCATTCTAACAACTAATCCTGAATTAAAAATCGTAAAAGGAAAGTGATTTATAGAAAATTTTCACCTGAATATTCAAATGAATAAATATTATTCATTTTCTACTTATTCCCCGAGTTATAGGATGTTTCAATACAAATAAAGATTTATAAATTATGGCATAGTTCATTTTATTATTAGACTTCCAGACGACATTAATTGTCGTTTTAATGCATTATTTCATGTGAAAAACCACCATATACTTCAACTTTAAATATTTATCCTATTTTTGTAGACACAAAAAAGCCAAGCGAACTTGGCTTTATCATCTATATGTTTAAATCATATTTTTAAATTTCGATTTGACTTCCCATTTCCACCACTCGGTTTGGTGGAATTTGATAGAAATCACTGACAGGGCTTGTATTTCGTTGCATTGAAATAAATAACTTTTCACGCCAAGGCGCCATACCATCACCTACCGTATGAATCAGGCGATCACGAGAAATAAAGAAGCTGATTCGCATCATATCAAATCGAATGTTTAACTGTTGATATGCCAATTCTAAAGCATCTGGAATATTCGGCTGATCTTTAAATCCATAATAAACGTAGATGCGTTGGAATCGATCATCTAAAACTTCTACACGAATTCGTTCCTGATTAGTCACATAAGGGACATCTCGGGTAATGACCGTGACCATCATATTGCGTTCATGCAAAACTTTATTGTGCTTAATATTATGCAACATCGCATGTGGCACAATATTTGGGTTGCCTGTAAGAAAAATTGCATCACCTGGTACAAAGATCGTTTCAGAACTTAAACTGACGCTTTTAATAAATAGTTCAAGTGATAAGGAATCTTTGGATAAGCGGTTAAATACAATCTCACGGCCATCTTTCCATGTCATTAAAATACAGAATGCAATTACACCAATCAGAATTGGCACCCATCCACCAGATATGATTTTTAATGATGTTGATGCAATAAAAACCAAATCAATCAACAAAAATGGAATTGCAAATAGTGCCACTTTCCATTTTGGCCAACGCCAAAAACCATAGGCTAGAATAGCAATCAAAATGGTGTCACAGAGCATGGTCATAGTAACCGCAACACCATAGGCACTCGCCAAATTTGCACTATTTTGAAAGATTAATATCAGCAATAAAATTGAGATATATAACACCCAATTGATAAAGGGTAGATAAATCTGTCCTTGTTCAACATCAGATGTATGTTGCACAGTTAAACGAGGCAAATAGCGCAATTGAATCGCCTGATTTGCCATGGAAAATACACCCGTAATTACCGCTTGTGATGCAATAACAGCAGCGGCTGTCGCCAAGCCAATCATTGGGTATAAAGCCCATTCAGGAATCAAAAGATAAAATGGGTTTTCAATGGCTGCGGGATCACGTAAGAGCAATGCACCCTGTCCTGCATAGTTCAGTAATAATGCAGGTAGAACGACAGTGAACCATGCCAACTTAATCGGTATACGTCCAAAATGGCCCATATCGGCATAGAGTGCTTCGCCACCTGTCATGGTCAAAATCACTGCACCCATCGCAATAAATGCAACAAAAGGTTGATGATAAATAAAGCTAATTGCCCAATGCGGACTAATCATTGCCAAAACATAAGGCGTCTGAAAAATACTATTTAGCCCAATCACGCCAATTGCAACAAACCATGCAAGTGTCACTGGACCAAAAAATTTTCCCATCGTTCCTGTACCATGTCGTTGTACAAGAAACAGTCCTGTCAAAATACCAATTGCAATTGGCATCAGCCATTGATTAAAAATTGGTGTGGCAATACTCAGCCCTTCAATAGCAGACATAACAGAAATCGCAGGGGTAATAATACCATCACCAAAAAATAGTGAAGCGCCTATAAAACCAAGTGCGATCAGAAAGATTTTTTTATTATCCGCAATTCGCGTGGAGCGAAGATTCAATGCCAATAAAGACATAATCCCGCCCTCGCCATTGTTATCGGCTTTCATAATGACAGTGATGTATTTGAAGCTAATGGTGAGCATCATGCACCAAAAAATTAACGATAAAATACCGAGTACGGTACTCTCATTAATCGCAATATGGGCAGAAATAAAGCATTGTCGCAGGGCGTACAATGGACTAGTTCCGATATCTCCAAACACCACACCAAGCGCAGCGAGTGTAATGGCAGGCAATGCAGCTTTTTTAGCAGTACTTTGCATAGATAATTCTTCGTTGAATAAACGCTGTTTTGGCGAATAATATCACTGAGTAAAATAATTTGCTTAAATCAATTGTTTCAACTTGGCATAACTGAGTTTTTTCGTTATTATCCGTCGCCTTGGTGAGGTGTCCGAGTGGCTGAAGGAGCACGCCTGGAAAGTGTGTAAACGTTTATAGCGTTTCGAGGGTTCGAATCCCTCTCTCACCGCCAAATTGCAAGAAACTGCACTCCAAAGCAGTAACAAAAGGCTTGAATCTAAAGGGTTCAGGCCTTTTTGTTATCTAGGCAATTACATGTAGTCTATTACAATCTTGCTATATCTGAGAGTATAAATTTCTCTCTTATAATACTGATTCCCATATAACGTCGATTAATCTAAGACAGACAAGAGATTAAAACTTGAATTTCAACATAAAGAATACTTTTTAATCACGATTGGATTTTTTTAAATTTTACTTCACTTTATTTAATAATATGTACTTATAGTAAAGTGAAAATAAGCTAAATATAAACACAACGTATGATGTAAAATAAATACTTAAATTATCATTAATTAAAATAAAAAATATTTAAATAAACTTAATAATATTTAAAAATAATTTAATACTAAAAAACATACTCTTAACTCAACAATTAAAATAAATTAAATAAAAAGCAAAATTTATATTTACAACAAAATCGATCTTTGTTAATAATAATGCAAACAAAATCACATTAAGAAGAAAAAGATGAAAAATTTACAATTGCTTATTTTTGGTGCTTTAGTTATTGCAAATGCAAGCGTGTTCTCAAACTCAAGCTTTGCTCAAGAACCAATAAAGAATCCAATACAAACTGAGCAGAGTACTTGTCATTCATTTGCATGGAACCTTGCAGCAGCACAAAAAGGCGATGCTCAAGCACAATATAATCTTGGCATGATGTATTTAAATGGCGATGATGTAAAAGCTGACAGTAAGCAAGCAATTACTTGGTTAAAAGCTTCAGCACAACAAAACAACGTACACGCCTCTTATCATTTGGCAGTAATGTCAGAACGTGGTATTTCAGTGACTCCGAATGATAAAGAAGCATTCCAATGGTATTTAAAAGCTGCTGAACTCGGTCATGCGAAAGCACAATACAAAGTTGCGAGTGCTTACCGTACAGGTACTGGTATACAACAAGATCAAGTGCTTGCAGCACAATGGTTCAGGAAATCAGCGAACCAAGGTAATCTTATGGCACAAGCTAATTTGAATTAATAAGATTAATAAAACAGCAATATAGCCTTTAATTTTAACTTTTTTATCCTCAGTGGAATGTTTGTATATTTTTTGGCTTGCATTCTCATTTTTTTTCTGTAGAATTCACGACACAACGCCGACATAGCTCAGTTGGTAGAGCAACTGACTTGTAATCAGTAGGTCCACAGTTCGAATCCGTGTGTCGGCACCACATCTTAGCCTCGCTTTTAAAGTGAGGCTTTGTTGTTTCTAGGCATTCGCTTTTGATAAAGTATTCATTTTTTAAAATTATATGATTCACAAGACTTTAAAAATTTAGAGCTCTTTCCTCCCTATTTTTCTGCTGTAATTTGTACATAACGAACAAACCCATCATCAAACAGTTTCTGACATAGCTTTGCTGTCATTTTTATTTTAAATGCATCTAAATTGTGTGTTTTAAGTTTTCGCTGATCAATATAATGTGCAAAACCTGCCAAAACAGACTGAGATAAGTCTTCAATTTGAATATTTTTAAATTTCTGATCTTTGAGTGCTTGCTCAATTCCTTGCCTGAATAATAAATCTTGTACATTCACATCGGCAGATTTCAACATTGTTTGATAAGGTAGACGTTGAAAATTTGTGAGTTGTTGCCATTTATCGGTCAGCATCAGTGTATGGAACCCGACACGACCATTTTCAGCCAGTACCTTCGATATCGAAAGAAGTAATTGATCTAAATTACAATGATATGCGGCATCTATAGAGATGATCACGCTAAATGGCTTGATTGGATACAATTGTGCTAAATCTAAAAAAGAATAACGATGGATGTGAATATCTGGAAGATGTAGTTGAATCAATTCAACGCATGCAGATTGGAGTTCAACCGCTTCTATTCGTGTAGGATGATAATGTTCTATCCAATGTTTGAGGCTTGCACCTTGTCCACAGCCTAAATCGAGTAGATGATCGTGTGGACTTAAGTGTAGCGCATGAGCAAGATGATCCGCCAAAGCTTGTGCAGCTTGTATATAGCTCGCTTGAGTGTCTGACCAATAGCCAAGATTACTCCAAGCAAGTGTTGCATCATCCCCCAACATTTGGGCATTGATGGCGTACTTATGCTGAGGGAAGACTTTCCAAAGGAATTTACGCATAGATCACTCAAATGCCTATTTTGACTTCATTTTCTCAGCACAGTTTATCATTAACACCCATTTTTGAATCATACATGCCATATAGAAAATGGCGATTATGCATAGCCAAGTTCAGGGGCAACTTCCACTTTTGGCTTTAAACCTTTAAAAGGGATTGGGGCATCAAAAATTTCTGCTATATGCATCGCAGAAGTCACTGCTGATTCTAAAATTGGTAAACCATCGCATGACCACGAACCACAGTAGAATACTTTACGGTCTGTTGCCTGATGGCGTTGTTGTAATTGATGATTGAGTTCAACTGTCACAGAGTCAACTACAGCACGTGTTAATGTCACTGAAGAAATGATCTTTTTCGGATCAATTGCCGTAACTGGACGCCATGTTTGGAATACTGGAGATTTTCCAACCAAAGTCGGTTCAATTGCATTTAACCATACTGTAAATTGCTGACGGGTAAAGTTACGATCCATCATATAACTCAATACAGCCCACTCTTTACGTTTTGGCGGCATCACGGTTACATCGGTATGCATGACCAATTCACCTTGCTCAAACTTAAACTGTTTCAGCAAAGCAATATCATCAGCAAACTGTTCATTATTAAGAAAACTTTCAATCTTATTGGTTGGTGTTGCTACCACCACACGATCAAACTCAAACTGCTCACCTTGTGCATTTTCAACATGCACATACTCACCACGTTGCTCTACTAACGTGATTCGAGAATCGCTGTGAATATCAATACCTTCAATCAACTTATCAACAAATGCAGCAGTTCCGCCATGTAAACGAAGCAATGCATCACCATCAGTCAACTGTCGAAGAAAAACCAAGAGTGGCTTTGCTGGCCATTCACCAATAGTTTTGGGATCACAAGTACAAATGGTATAGAGCACAGGCATCACCGCACCATGCCAAAAGACTTCTTCAATTTGATTATGATTGATAAACTCAGCGAGCGTAATATCTTGATTTTTAGATTTAAAAAATTGATGAATAGCTGTTTTGAGTTGTAACATCCCCTTCACCAAACGCCAACCGTACTGCTTAATTCCTTTTTTATTGTTAATAATGGGAAAGTTACCAATACGCGTTCGGCTCGTGGTCAGCCACGTTTCAATTTTGTCATCAAATAGCCAACTGCATGTCATAAATGTACGTACAGGGAAGGATTTAATACCTAAATGCGTTGCAAAGCTCAGTGTATTTTGCCAAAGATGCGGATTCATGACACGCAAAGGTGCATCAATGATTCCACCTTCAAAAGCAAGGCTATGACTGTCCATGCCTCTACCTGACAATGCTTCAAAAATTGTTATATTATGCCCAGCATCTTGCAAAATTCTTGCGGTCGCAAGCCCTGCCATGCCACTACCGATGACTGCAATCTTCAACGTTATTATCCAGAATTAACCATTTTTTTTATTATGACTGATGCTTATCCAATAAGAGCTATTAAAAAGTTCCAGTTTTTAAGATTTTTGATTGTTCAATCCTTGCATATCACTATTTGATTTACTCAAGATTCACATTGTGACTCTAACGACATCAGGAAATGAGCGATTTTAATTAATAAATTAAATTATGTAAATTAAAACATATAAATCAATATATTAAATTTACTTTTTATTTAAAATACTATTTACAAATATTTTTAACTTCATTATTATGCTAGCCAATAAAGTGAAACATATCACGTATTACAAAATAAATAACAATACGATGATGTAATTTAAAAATTAAAATACGACCAAAATAATAAGTAAAAGAGAAACTACAGCGCAAAAAGGATCTCTAGTCCAAACACTAGAGATCCTTTTTTATTATGTAAAATTTTTACTTTTTCAAAAATTCAACGCATATCTATGTACATCTATGAAAATTTGACCGATTATTAAAATTAATGTCTATTTTTTATACAAATTTACAAAAAAAGAAAGAGCTCTTCAAAAAACATATATAAATCAATGCACAAATAATTATCTTTTGCTTTACAACGCTGAAGAAACACACTAATATGCACCCAACAAAATGACAACTATGTCACACTAATTAATGTAAACATTACTATGTGTGCAAATAATAACAATAAACAATAATAATAGTTGCAAATAATAAAATAGAAACTACAGCGCAAAAAGGATCTCTAGTGTGTGGACTAGAGATCCTTTTTATTATAAGCCTTTAGATAATTTTTTTCGAATAGCTACGCATAATTTTCAGCATACTTTATAGATAAAAAGCGGATCTGTGGATCCGTTTTTTATTGATAATATTGTATAAAACAATTTATGTATCAATCGCTTAAGACTGAACTGGAATCGTACCAAATTTACCATTGTTAAAATCGTTAAAAGCTTCAACAATTTCTTCTTTGGTATTCATGACAAATGGCCCATAACCTTGAATAGGTTCATTAAGTGGCTCACCTGTTAGAACAAGGAATTTCGTATCTTGTATTGCTTCCAATAATATCGCTGGATCATCATTTTGTTCAAACAATACAATTGAACTATCTTGAACTTTTTGCGTACCATTAATTAACATTTCACCTTCAAGTATAACAACAAGTACTGTGTGACTCATAGGCACATGAATATGTTCAGATTTCTCTGCTTTCAACTGACCATCCCATACATTGATTGAGCTAAATGTTGACGCTGGTCCTTTCACATCATGGAATGTTCCCGCAATCACACGAATCTGACCCGCATCATCAGCAAAATTTACAACTGGAATATCAGAATTATCAATAGCCTGATAACGCGCTGGTGTCATTTTATCTTTTGCAGGCAGATTTACCCACAATTGAACCATTTCAAATAAACCACCTTTTTTAGCAAATTCTTTTGAATGAAATTCTTCATGTACAACGCCTGCACCTGCTGTCATCCACTGTACATCGCCAGTTTTAATGATACCACCACCACCACTCGAATCTTTATGCTCAACTTCACCTTTATAAGCAATCGTCACAGTTTCAAAACCACGGTGTGGATGTGAACCTACTCCATGTTGTGCAGTTGTTGGCTGAAATTGATATGGTGCAGCATAATCAAGTAATAAAAATGGACTCACAGCTTGACCTAAACGATCATAGCTGAATAGATTTTTTACTGGAAAGCCATCGCCAACCCAATGCATATTTTGATTACGATACACACCAATTACTTTTCTCATTTTTTTGGCTCCAATTTGATCAATTATTTAACTTGGTTATATGTTATTGCGTTTATCATCATCACAACATAGTGCTACCAATATTCTTCATCTCAAATATAGGAATATTATGAAGCTAGATTAAATAAAATAAACTCTTTCTTATAAAAATCATTATATTACCCATAATGTCTTATATTTAGGATTATCTTTCTCACAATACACACTTAACGAACTAAAAATCCACCAGTAAAGTGTTGTAAATTCGAAATTGATTTCGAATTCTAAATTTTTTGATAATCCTGACGCATATTT
Source organism: Acinetobacter sp. TY1 (assembly GCF_048551395.1). Lineage (NCBI taxonomy): Bacteria > Pseudomonadati > Pseudomonadota > Gammaproteobacteria > Moraxellales > Moraxellaceae > Acinetobacter > Acinetobacter sp. TY1. The sequence goes on along the minus strand of NZ_JBLYZK010000001.1, from coordinate 66,833 downwards.
AAGGAAAATAAAAATGGGCAAGCCATACGTACGTTTAGACAAAGATAATGCAGTGGTTCTTTTAGTAGATCATCAAACTGGTTTACTTTCACTGGTTCGTGATATTGATCCTGATAAATTCAAAAACAACGTTTTAGCACTTGCTGCTGCGGCGAAATATTTTAACCTTCCAACAATTTTAACAACAAGTTTTGAAGATGGTCCAAATGGTCCTTTAGTTCCTGAACTTAAAGCAATGTTCCCAGATGCACCTTATATCCCTCGTCCTGGTCAAATCAATGCTTGGGATAACGAAGACTTCGTAAAAGCAGTTAAAGCAACGGGGAAAAAACAGTTGATCATTGCTGGTGTTGTAACTGAAGTTTGTGTTGCTTTCCCAGCTCTTTCTGCACTTGCTGAAGATTTTGATGTGTTTGTTGTAACGGATGCTTCTGGTACGTTCAACCAATTAACTCGTGATTCTGCATTAGACCGTATGTCACAAGCTGGTGCTCAGTTGATGACTTGGTTCGGTGCTTCTTGTGAATTACACCGTGACTGGCGTAATGACATCGAAGGTTTAGGTGCATTATTTGGTGCGCATATCCCTGACTATAGTAACTTAATCCAAAGCTACGTAAAAAATACAACAAAATAATCAGTAAAGTATTCAGTTCTACTGAATAACAAAAAAGCGATTTTTGTATCGCTTTTTTGTTATTATTTTAAACAATTTTATTTTTAAATATCTAAATTCTACTGATTTTCACATCAATGATATAATTTTTACTCTGACTGAACGTTTCGGGTGAATCAATGCATTCTTTTGATGACTATTATTATTTTTACCTTGTCGTCAAACATGGCGGTTTCAGTGCTGCGAGTGAAGCAAGTAATATTACAAAATCCAAATTAAGTCGTCGCATTTTAGATTTAGAAGCAAAATTTAATATTACATTGATTCAACGCTCTACAAGACATTTTAAAGTGACAACACTTGGACAAGAATTTTATGAAGAGTGTAATAAAATTATTGAACAAGTTGAAGTTGCACAAAGCGTATTGCTAAAACAAAAAATTGATCCGCAAGGTTTAATCAAAATTAGCTGTCCTGCAGTAATGATGGAGTATCAAGTTCGTCCCTTACTCAATGAATTTTTAAAAAATCATCCAAAAATAAATGTCGAGCTTGAACTAACGAGCCGCCGTATCGATATTTTACGCGATGATATTGATCTTGCGATTCGTACCAATTTTTCATCCAATGAAGATTCTAGTATTATTGTTCGTGATGTCATTAAAACTACCCATTGTTTAGTGGCAAGCCCTGAGTTATTACAAGGTAAAACGCTAAAACATATTACTGAACTCAGTGCATTTCCAAGTATTGTTTTAGGTACGCACAAACAACAGTATCACTGGCATTTACATAATCTAACACATACAGATGAAATTGATATTCCGCTACAACCACGAATTAAAAGTAATGATTTAGCAGGTACCTACTATGCTGTACTTGATGGTTTAGGCATTGCTGATTTGCCTTATTTGACGGTAAAAAATGATATTCTCGCAGGTCGACTGATTCATTTATTCCCCGATTGGTGTTCAAATATAGGCACTGTTCAATTGGTTTACGCTTCTCGTAAAGGTCAACGCCCTGTTATGGAAAAACTAATTGAACATTTAATTGAAGGTTTACGAGCTTATGCACCTGAAAATGATGGCTACTTAATGTAAATGTAATTTTAAATTATTGAATGTATTTAAATTAAAGTAAAAAACCGAGCATATTCTGCTCGGTTTTTTTAAAAATATATATTTAATCAAAAATTTATATTTTTCCAACTAAATCAATTGATGGTGCAAGTGTTGCATCACCTTCTTTCCATTTTGCAGGACAAACTTCACCTGGATGTGCATAGACATATTGTGCTGCTTTCACTTTACGCAATAACTCTGATGCATCACGACCAATACCACCTGCATTGATTTCTACAATTTGAATTTTACCTTCAGGATCAATTACAAACGTACCACGATCCGCCATACCATCGGCTTCAATTAAAACATCAAAGTTTTTAGCTAAAGTCCACGTTGGATCACCCACCATCGTATATTGAATTTTCTTAATTTCATCCGAAGAATCGTGCCAAGCTTTATGCGTAAAGTGTGTGTCTGTAGATACTGAATAAATTTCTACACCCATACTTTGAAATTCTGCATAGTTGTCTGCTAAATCACCCAATTCTGTTGGACATACAAAGGTAAAATCGGCTGGATAGAAAAATACAACTGACCATTTGCCAAACATATCTTTTTCAGATACTTCAATAAATTCACCATTTTTATATGCTGTTGCGTTAAATGCCTTAACTTCAGTATTCATTAAACTCATTTGGTATTCCTTCAATTCATTTCAGAAAATGCTTATTTGGTGAAATCAGAATACGTAAAAACACAAAATAGGTAAAACAGTAGTTTTTTATAAAAATAATCGTTTTTTTAGATTTAGACTTTCATAGACATCATTAAAAATACCTCAACAAATTAAATTATATATTCACTTTTAACTTAGCATTTTCTTTAGTTAAAAAAATAGCTTCTCTTATTTACAAAATAAAAGAAGCTATTTTTCTATTTAAGTATTTAATTTAAAACAATAAAATATTAAATAATTTAACAAAACACACTCTCTAGTAGGTGTCAAAACGGAAGATCATCATCTAAATCTGTAGGTGCTTGTGCAGGCGCAGATGGAGCAGCAGGTTTAGGTGATTGAAAACCTTGGTTTACAGAATTTCCGCCATTACCATAACCACCTTGATTGCTCTGATTGTTATAACCACCTTGGTTAGACCCCTGATTGCCATAACCACCGCCTTGGTTGTTATTGCTGTTATAACTACCTTGCTGATTATTATTGAAACGAGGTTGATTATAACCACCATTATCAGCATTTTGACCTTGATCACCTTGCTGACGGCTGTCTAGCATTTGCATTTGGTCACCACGAATTTCTGTCGTATAACGCTCTTGACCATTCTGATCTGTCCACTGACGTGTACGAAGTGAACCTTCAATATAAACCTTTGAACCTTTACGTAAATATTGCTGTGCAATTTCACCTAAACGATTATTCAAGACAATACGGTGCCATTCTGTTTGTTCTTTTCTTTCGCCCGAACTTTTGTCTGTCCACGATTCGCTTGTTGCAATCGAAAACTGTGTCAATGAACCACCATTTGGAAACGATTTTGTTTCAGGATCTTTACCCAAAGTACCTACTAAAATAACTTTATTTACGCCGCGCATCTGCTCTAATCTTCCTATTCGAATCTATGTTTTACTTTATAAGAGTTATGATTAAATGGCTACCTCTTTACCCAACAAGTGCGTTAAATGTTGTCGCGCAGCATCGTCAATTTGCTGTTTATCGACCTTTAAATACGCCACTTGATGTTCTGACATCACCACAACTTCTTCAATACCACGAATTGCCAATAATTGAGAAGTCCAATCATCGGTTTGTTTATCTTCAGGTAAACGAAGTACAACAGAGCTTAAATAACGGGGTTGTTCCAAGCCAAAACTTATAAATAACCAAATAATCGCAATCGCAGAAAGAATGCTCCAGCCCATGGTTGTATTGTGCAAAAGTAACAATTGCCCGCCTAATGTTCCACCAAAAAATGCACCGAGGAATTGTGCACTCGCATTAACCCCCATTGCAGTTGCTTTGGACTCAATAGGTGCTACTTTTGAAATCCATGAAGGTAAAAGTGCTTCCATCACATTGAATGCAATAAAGAATAAACCTAAACCTGTAAGCAGAATATATTTTGACTCATAACCAAAAATTAGAATCAGTAAACCTGTGATAATTCCTGTAATGGCAACAAGAAAAATTCCACGCATTTTCCGATATTTTTCAGCCAAAATAATACTTGGAAATGCGAAAAATAAGCTGACGAGTAACAGCGGTAAATACACAATACCATGCTTTGACAATGGGATTCCTGCATAACCGATTAACTGCGATGGAACATAAATAAACATTGCTGTGAGCAATAAATGTAGAGAAAAAACCGAAACATGTAGTCGATTTAAATCACCCATTTTCAGTACTTGTTTAAGCTGTTTTACATAACCATGTTTAAAATTTTGATGATGGCGTTTGGTTTTAGGCACCATAAATAACATAAGCATGGCAAGCAAACCCATGATTGTAGTCACCCAGAATAATCCTGAGATTCCGACCAAAGTCGTCAACCACGGACCAAGACTAAATGCCACCACAAAAGACACACCTATACTCATGCCCATGGTTGCCATTGCTTTCGTACGGTTTTCTTCACGTGTAACATCAGCAAGTAGTGCCATTACAACTGCTGAAACAGCTCCTGCACCTGCAATTGCCCGCCCAATGATTACGCCATAAATCGTTTCAGACATTGCTGCAACTGCACCACCAAGTGCAAACAGCAGTAAGCCAAAAATAATCAGTGGCTTACGGCTAAAACGATCTGCCAGTAAACTAAAAGGTATTTGTAACAATGCCTGACTTAAACCATAGACACCAACTGCCAATCCAAGCAATGCTGGTGTTGCATACTGATATGACTGCCCCGCCACTGCAAATACTGGGATAATCATGAACAGACCTAACATTCGTAAAGCAAAAATACTGCTCAGCGCAAAGGTCGAACGACGTTCTAAGGCATTCATCATAGCTATAAACTTTTCAATTTAATCAAACAACTCTCTAAATACATCATCGCATATTGGCGTGACTTTGTCGCAATTTCACCCGTAAAAAAGAGGATGCAATAATGCATCCCCCTAATCATAGTTTTTCTACAAAGGTCATTAACCCTGTTGTACTGTCCGTTTGTTATATTGAATAGATGCAAAAATTGCCCAAACAATAAATGCGACACCAATCAGACCTGTCACAACTTCTGGTACATGCACACCCGTACCACTTGCAAGCATAATGAACGCCAATGCACCAATCGCGTAATGTGCACCATGCTCTAGGTAAATGTATGCATCCAAAGTGCCTTTCTCGACTAAATAGATAGTCATAGAACGCACGAACATTGCACCAATTGCAAGACCAAGCATGATGATCACAACATCAGAAGTAATCGCAAATGCACCAATTACACCATCAAAACTAAATGATGCATCAAGCACTTCTAGGTAAATAAAGCCACCAATACCCGCTTTAATTACACCTGTAGGCGCACCATTGGCATCATGTCCAACGGCATTCCCCTCTTCATCGACTTCAGGTTCACCACCAAGCATATGACTGAGGACTTGAACACCTACATAAACCACAATGCCCCAAATACCCGCCATTGTCACGGCTAAACGTGTTGCATCATCAACATTGGCAGCCATTATCAGCAAAGCAATCAGTGCAATGAAGACTGACATTGCAGGTACATTTGCTAAACTTGCTAAACGATGTTCTAACCATTTAAACCAATGAGTATCTTTACCTTCGTCAAGGAAGAAATTCAAAAATACCAGTAATAAAAATGAACCACCAAATGCTGCAATTTCAGCATGATGTGCCATTAATTTTGCAGAGTATTCGATTGGATTATTCAATGCCATGCGCACAACTTCCATCATGCCCATGTCTGCGGTAACTGCAACAATGACCACAGGAAAAACCAAACGCATACCAAAAACAGCAATCAAAATACCGACTGTTAAAAAGATCATTTTCCAAAAATGATCCCAATTACGTAGTACAGATGCATTTACAACAGCATTGTCAAAAGACAAAGAGACTTCCATCACTGCCAAAATTGCAGTAATGGTCAGCGCAGTCAGCATAGCTTGTACGCCTGCATTTGGACCGTGATTCAGTCCCCAATATGCAGATATACCTAAACATACGACCGTAAAAATGATTGAGAAACCAAAGTGTTTCCACATGATAGATCGACCTTCAAAGAATATTTGAACTAGCGTAAAACTTAAAATTGATTAAGTATAATTGCGCGTAATTATGACGACTTTTTCACATTTAAGCCAAAATTCTTCGTATGATTTTTTGTAGCACCGCATTAGCGTACCTATACATCTCATTATGGCTCAGTATCTTCTGCCCAAAACTCTTGCTATAGTCCCGAGATTCGCAAAATTTAACCCCTTATTTTACGGAAATTGAATATGAGTTTTTCTCAAGACGTATGGCAACGTAATCTCGCATTATATGAAAAAACATTGGCACTCCCTTTTAATCAAGAGTTGGCTCAAGGCACACTGAGCAAAGAGGTGTTTTGTCATTATGTCATTCAAGATGCACATTATTTAGTAGCATACGGTCGTGCTTTAGCAGTATGCGGTGCGAAAGCCTTTGATGCAGATGATATTATTCAGTTTACCCAAGGAGCAAAAGAAGCGATTGTCGTTGAACGTAGTTTACATAACGGCTTTATGCAAGATTTTGGTATTAGCAAAGCAGACTTTGAAAATACGCCTTTAACGCTCGCTTGCCATCATTACACGTCATTTTTAACAGCAACCGCTTGGTCTGAAAGCTACCCTGTAGTACTTGCATCACTCTTGCCTTGTTTTTGGATTTATGCAGAAGTTGGCAAAGACATTGTCAGTCAATCAGTTGCAAATAATCCGTATCAAGCTTGGGTTGACACTTATTCAGGTGAAGAATTTAACGAAGCTGTGAAAAATGTTCTCACAACTATTGATCGTATTGCTGAGCATTGTGATTCAGATACGATTGAAAAAATGCACAAAGCATATACCAAAGGTGCTGAACTTGAATGGTTATTTTGGGATGGCGCTTATCAGCAAAGACAATGGCTAGGTTTAGATGAGTAATCCCTTCACAACCATTAATCACCAAGCATCAATACAATCATTTTAAATCGGGATTACTCGTCTAAATCTCTTTTAAAAGCTCAAAACCAGATGCAGTCAGTCCGACATTTAGTTGGGTGATGTCATAACTTGCTACTGCCTGAAACGGATCATTTTGTAAAATTTGTTCAATTTCAGGCAAAGGCATGTCTTTCACTAAAAATACACCACCTGTTATAGGGTTTTTTCGACCTGCAGCAATAAACGTACCATTGGCAATGTATGGTTTAAGCCAATCGATATGCGCTTTTAAAAGAAGGTCTACTTCATCCAGACTTTTTTGATAATTCAAATTAACGATATACATATTTATTACTCAGAAGTTCAACTTTTTATAATCAATCATTTTTATAAATACAATGATCACAAACACTGTTTATGAAAAGTAATGATTCCATCCCAAAATTAAAACGATTGCTGCAATAATCCAACATGCTGTAGCAACACCTAAACATGACCACATGGGTAATTTTGTCGCAAGTAAATATACCATCAATAAATAGATAAAATATGGAATGAGCGACCACATACCGAACAGTGCGGTTTGTTTTAATGCATCTGCACCTTTTTCCTGTGCCACAATCACATGTGCAATCAGCGCAAAAGTTGGAAACAGTGGAACTAAACCTGCAATATAAAATGCCTTACTTTTTGAAAGAATTGAAATGAGCAGAACGACTGCTGCACCTATGACACATTTCAAAAATAACGACAGCATGTCTAATCCAATGATTGAATCTAAATAAGTTATGAGAGTTTACGCTGATTGTTTAGTTTTAAAAGATGTCATTTAAAACGTTTGAAACATCTTTATATTATAAAGGTTAGACAAGGACATAAAAAACATGTCAAAATAAATGAGAATAATTATCATTTATAATTGTTTGAAAACGGAAATCTTAATACTACGGGGGCAATATGCATCAGGATAATTTAGGTACAGAGGCTATTCGTGCATTTTTTACATTACAATGCTGTTGGCTCAATAGTGAAGAAATCTATTTAGAAAAGGGCTGTACACACTGTGGTTCTGCTGCAACATATTTAATTTACTTTACCAACTCTCCCATTCAAAAACTAATGTTGCAATTCATTGGCAAATATCAATGTCATTTTGCGAGAAAAATGGATTTACTCGATTTTCCTGATTTTGAAGAAAAATATAATGATTTTCTGCAAATACTTGAAAATGAGATCAATACCTATGCTCGAACACACCATGAAATACCGAAAAATCATAGCTTTGAAGATATAAATTCTATTTTTGAAAGATCCTATGCAATCGCATCTTAGTCACAAGCATTTCACAGTATAACGAGGAGATTGTTCTCCTCGTATTTACACAGTCAGCTCTACAAAACGTAGAATTAAGCTAGAAAGTTTACAGCCAATAAAGCAATCAATGCAGGTAATGCCTGAATATATAAAATCTTTTTACTCGCAGTCATTGCACCATAAACACCAGCGACAAATACACAGCCCAAAAAGTAATTGGCAAGTTGCGTGGCAAACGGTGCGGTAGCGCATAAAGACCAAATTAGACCTGCTGCAAGAAAACCGTTATATAAGCCTTGATTCTGAGCTAAAACCTTAGTCAGTTTTGCCTTTTCAGCATTGTTACCAAAGGCTTTCATACCGATTGGCTTATCCCACAAAAACATTTCCAAAATAAGGAAATAAATATGCAGAATAGCAATAAAAGCGATCAAAAATTTTGCAATAATCATGTACGATCCTTTGTTTTTATAACGTTAATGTGATGACATTGAAGACTCTATTTTAAAGCCAGTTTGACTTAAAAATACATTATTACCTATAAAAAACTGACTTGCTGGTCTATTACACGCATCATTCTGGTGGGTTTTTTTTAAAGCATTATCACCCCGACACAAAATGTCGTTAAAAAACGATTTAATACAGCTTGAACAAAATTAAATCGCTATCATATACAAGTTTTCAATTTGCATAATTTCGAGAAAGTTTTATGAGCCAAAGTCATATCCGTATTCGAGGCGCACGTACCCATAACCTAAAAAATGTGTCCCTTGATATTCCACGCGACAAGTTTGTGGTGATTACGGGACTTTCAGGTTCAGGTAAATCATCACTGGCATTTGATACTTTATATGCAGAAGGTCAGCGACGCTATGTAGAATCACTTTCAGCATATGCACGTCAATTTCTATCACAAATGGAAAAACCTGAAGTCGATTCAATTGAAGGTTTAAGCCCTGCCATTGCTATTGAGCAAAAATCGACAAGTCATAATCCACGTTCAACGGTAGGAACAATTACCGAAATTTATGACTATTTACGACTTCTCTATGCACGTGTCGGTACACCGTACTGCCCTGAACATGATTTACCGATGGTGGCACAAACGGTTTCGGAAATGGTCGATGCAGTAAAAGCCTTAGAGGAAGGCACAGCATTGATGCTTCTTGCACCTGTCGTGCGTGAGCGTAAAGGTGAATACACCAACCTGTTTGAACAATTACAAAGCCAAGGTTTTGTTCGTGCCCGTGTCGATGGTGAAGTCATTGATATTGATACACCGCCAGAACTCGATAAAAAGAAAAAACACACCATTGAAGTAGTAGTAGACCGCTTTAAAGTCCGTGATGATTTGGGTAACCGTATTGCAGAAAGTTTTGAAACTGCACTTCGTTTAGGCGGTGATATTGCAACATTGTCGTGGATGAATGGCGAACACTCTGATCGTGTTTTTTCAGCAAAACATTCCTGTCCAAAATGTGACCGAGCTGTTGCTGAATTAGAACCTCGCCTATTTTCATTTAATAATCCATTTGGTGCATGTCCTGTTTGTGATGGTTTGGGTACACGTAGCCATTTTAGTGCCGACAAACTCATTCCAAGCCCTGAATTTAGCCTAAATCAAGGTGCAATTCGAGGTTGGGACAGACAGCGTCCGTACTATTACAGCATGATTGAAAAAGTCGCTGCGCACTTTGAGTTATCTTTAGATACGCCATGGAATGAACTTGATGCCGATACCAAAAAGAAATTCCTTTATGGTACAGGCAAAGAAAAAGTGGACTTAAGTTATGTCGATGAACGTGGTCGTAAACATAGCCGCGTGCAAGCTTTTGAAGGGATTTTGCCACACCTAGAACGCCGCTACCGTGAAACTGAAAGCAACTATGTTCGTGATGATTTAGCACAATATTTGTCGAATGCAGCATGCGATGCCTGCGATGGTTCGCGTCTGAATGAAATCTCTCGTAATGTAAAAATTTTGGATAAAACCATTGCCCAAGTAACAAAAATGTCAATTGGTGATGCGGAAAATTATTATCAAGATTTAAATCTTGAAGGTGCAAAAGGCGAAATCGCCGATAAAATTTTTAAAGAAATCCGTGAGCGTTTGCACTTCCTTGTATCAGTGGGTTTGAATTATTTAAGTTTGTCACGTTCTGCTGAAACCCTTTCAGGTGGTGAAGCACAGCGTATTCGTTTGGCATCGCAAATTGGTGCAGGCTTAATGGGAGTCATGTATGTCCTTGATGAACCTTCAATCGGTTTGCATCAACGAGATAATGATCGTCTATTAGAAACTTTAGTTCGTTTACGTGATCTTGGAAATACCGTTTTAGTCGTTGAACATGATGAAGATGCCATCCGTGCAGCCGATCATATTATTGATATTGGTCCAGGTGCAGGTATTCACGGCGGGCATGTCATTGCCGAAGGAACATATGATGAAATTTTGGCAAATGAAAATTCTCTTACAGGACAATATTTATCAGGTAAATTAAAAATTGCCGTACCAAAAGTCCGCACTCAGCCACCAAAACCAGAAGAACAAATTAAGCTGATGGGTGCATCAGGTCATAACCTACAAAATGTCGATTTAACTATTCCTTTGGGTGTGATGACATGTGTAACTGGTGTTTCGGGTTCAGGAAAATCAACTTTAATTAACCGTACATTATTACCTCTTGCTGCAACGCAGTTGAATGGTGCAACGACGCTTACCGCTGAAAAATTCGATTCAATTGATGGTCTACAATTTTTAGATAAAGTCGTCGATATTGACCAAAGTCCAATTGGACGTACCCCTCGTTCTAACCCAGCGACCTATACAGGTTTATTTACCCCAATTCGTGAATTGTTTGCTCAAACACCTGAAGCCAAAGCACGTGGTTATGCTGCGGGTCGTTTCTCGTTTAACGTAAAAGGTGGTCGTTGTGAAGCCTGCGAGGGTGACGGCATGATTAAAGTGGCTATGCACTTCTTACCTGATATGTATGTGCCATGTGACTCGTGTCATGGTGATCGTTATAACCGTGAAACTTTAGAAGTTGGCTATAAAGGCAAAAACATTTCTGATGTTTTAGGTATGACTGTTGAAGATGCAATGCATTTCTTTGATGCGATTCCTGTCATTCACCGTCGTTTAGAAACCTTGAATCAGGTCGGTTTGGGTTATATCCGTTTAGGTCAGTCTGCGACGACGCTTTCAGGTGGTGAGGCGCAACGTGTAAAACTCGCTCGTGAACTTGCGAAGCGTGATACAGGTAAAACCTTGTATGTGCTTGATGAACCGACAACAGGTTTGCATTTCCATGATATTGCGAAACTTTTGGATATTCTTCATGAGCTTCGTAATAAGGGCAATACCATTGTGGTGATTGAGCATAATTTGGATGTGATTAAAACTGCCGATTGGGTGATTGATTTAGGTCCTGAAGGTGGTGCAGGTGGCGGTATGATTATTGCGGAAGGTACACCTGAAGAAGTGGTGAAATCTAAAGTTTCTCATACAGCGAAGTTTTTAAAGCCGTTGTTGAAGTGATTTAAAAAAGGGCTCATAAGAGCCCTTCTTTTTCAAAATTTTCTATGACAAATTTATAATTTTCTTTCATCTCTAACGAACTAAACTTACTCATCCTTAATTCCAATATATTTCTAATTTTAGTTTTTAGAGAAGAACCTCTAGTACTTCTTAAATTTGGATTTTTTAATATCTCATCTATCAAGCCCGCTCGGGTTAATTTACAAAACTCTGGATCAATTAATGCATCTTTAAAAATGAAATTTTCCCATTCACTTTCTTCTGCATTTTTAATTGCTTCTTCTGCATAGCGTAATTGAATACCTTCTTTTAATTCTGCTTTTAGTACATCTAAAAGTAATGGCATTCCTTTTAATGAATTATTAACTCTCCATACTTTTATATAGCGATGAAAAATTGTTTCCTTTTGTACAGGAAACCGTAGATGCTTTTCATATACTTCTAGTGCATTGTTTTCTAGATCATTTTTTAAACTACTAATAATTGCTCTTTTCAACAATTTCGATGATTTTGGTTTTCCAAATTTTTTTAATAATATCGCGCTGAACTCTAGTAATCCTAGACTTTCAATACCAATTAATTTTGATGATACTGTTAATAACTCTTCACAATACTCCTCATCAACCTCTAAATTTCTCCACTTATTCATTAAATCTTGTAAGGAATCTTTCAATAAATTATTTTTTTCTGAATTTAAATCAGATTTAGCTAATTTTTTTAACACTTCCAAATCTACTTGATCTCGTTGCTCAAACCACTTTCTAAATTCAAGTGTCCATTGATCATCAAAAAAAGAGAATTTATAAGATACTTTTTCAAAGACCTTAAATGTATTGATTTTTTTTTGATCAACACCTGTGGGCTTATGTTTTCGATCAAGCGCAGTCTGAAGTGTAAAATCATTCCATCCTACATTTAAACTTTGACCATAATCCTCAATCAAATAACCTTGTAAAATTCGAACCAAAATAATTTCTTTTGTTGAATAAGCAACTTTTTCAGGTAGTTGTTCTAGAAACTGTTTATACTGTTTTATTATTTTTTGAAAAAACCGAAAATTATGAATTTCTAAACCATCAGCAAATTTCACTATTAAATCAACTAGGTCTTTATCCATGCCTTTTGTATTTTCTAGAATCAAAGGTTTAACCGATGTAATCTTAATTGTTTCATCTATCAACTTTTCTTTATATTCAGCATATTTTTTCTTATTTTCATCTTCTGTTTTATCTTCATCTAAAATCAAAATAATCTGACAATTCTTTTCTAGTTTGAGTTGGTTTGCCAAACCCATCACGTCTTTAATATCAAGCTTATTTGACATCCGTTCAAAGTCATCAAAGCAAATGATTGCATCTTTAACTTGGTGAAACATTAAGTTATCAAATACTTTCGCCGATGCATTCACGCCAAATTGTGAAACCCTTGTATCTTTTAAAATGGAAGGTAGCCCACGAATCCATCTAGGAATTTCAATCAAAGAATGATTATTCTCAATATTGCTATATATGTGAGTTTTTAAATCACCTAATGACTCCAAACCAAACAAAGAAACATAAATATATTTATTTTTAAATTTATAACCTTCTCTAATCTTATTCCAAAAATAAGTTTTCCCAACTCCCCACGACCCTGTAATCGCAATTGCTATACCAACTTTTTCTTCACGCATATTCTTTTCAAGTAAATCTTTTAAACGTTCTTTTTTCGTATCAATATCCATAAACCCATCCATCACACCAAACAAGCAAATATTCTCTAGCTAAACTAATTTCGCTACTGTTTAAAAAAATCAGTCTAGAATTCTAATAACTTATCAACATCTTCTGAGAAATACAGCCTCCCAACACAACAAAACCCGAGTTCAATTAAAAATTTTATTGAAACTCAGGTTTGGTATTCAAAAATAACTTATCTAATTTATGCCTTAGAAACGAGTTCTTAAAGACAAGGTGACATTACGTGGCTCACCCCAATACACACCATTATAGAAACCCACTTGCTGATAATACTTTTCATCAAACAAATTATTTACTTGTAAGTTTGCACTGAAGTAATCACTAAATGTATATCCAACATTTGCACTTGCTAAGAAGTACGCATCTTGTCGAACATAACCATCGGAATTCTTAGGTGCACTGCTAGATTTACTTTCAACATCACTTTGCCAATTCACACCAAAGCCGACATTCACTTTATTGGCACCTGTCCACAACGTCTCAGGCAATTTAAAATTTGTATACACTTTAACTAGGTTCTGAGGAATTGTTGTTGAAGCCTTAACCTGTTCCGAACTAACACTATTAACATACGTATAGCCTGCTGTGATATTCCAGTCTGGCGTAATACGACCAATCGCTTCAATTTCAAAGCCTTCTATTTTAAGACCTTCACCTGAAGCCTTCATTGGATCACCACCATCATCGGTTTTAATCCCTTCAGCAATTGCCTGTTCATCTCGAACAGCTACATTGGTTTTCTTTGTCCAAAACATAGCAGCTGTTGCCAACAGTTGATCATCTAACAAACTCGCTTTTAAACCCGCCTCGTAGCTTTCACCTGTTTCTGGATCTAAGAAACTATTATTACGATCTTTACTACTGCTCGGATTAAACATATCTGTGTAGCTTGCATATGCTGTTACAATATCATTAATATCATATGTCGCCCCAAAATACGGCGTAAAAGCATCGGTCTCAACATCACTTTTAGTACCATTCGTTGCAGAATAGTCACTATAACGACCACCTAAAATAAGTTTTAATGCTTCCGTCATATTTAACTTTAACGTTGTATAAACGCCGTAATTTCGCTGTTCTGCATCTTTAGTACTCGGTATTACCGTATAACTCGGCTTTGTTGTTGCATTGCCATCCCAAGTACGCCAATCATTAATTACACATGTATCTCCAAGATTATTTGATGGAACTTTCACACCATTAACTGTTTTAGTACATGTAAGCTGATCACTTGCAATACCGTTTATAGTACCCGAAGGGCTATCTGTTGAACGGTCGAAACCATTACCTCCAATTACTAACTCATGCTCACGGTTAAACAGTTTGAACGGACCACTTGCATACAGCTCTAAACTTGTTTTCTTTGATTCTGAAGTAGGATAGGTTGTAGACCAAACTCCTACACCTGTACCATCTTGATTCGGAAAACCAGAACCGCCGTAGGACATCAACCAAAAACTCTTAGATAATGAATATGAGCCTGCAGCTTTTATGATCCAATTATTATCAAATTTATAGGTTAAATCTGCAAAAGCAGTTTTGTCACTTTGGCTAATTGTATTCCAGCGATTCGCCAAACTAAAATTACGAGGTAAGTTTGCTAAAGAACCATCCTGATACCAATATGGGACTGTTCCCCAAGTCGATCCTCTTGGCTGATTATCTTGATATTGGAAGCCAATACTTCCTGTTAAATTTGATGAAAAGTCAGCTTCGACCATCGCCATTGCAGCTGTTGACTCCAATGAATAATAATCCATGTAAGACTCGCCATCTCGATGTGCTGCCATTACACGACTCCGAACACTTCCATCTTTTGTTAATGGAATAGAAACATCCGCTTCTGTTCGAATCGTATCCCATCGACTAAACGATGTAGCTGCAGAACCCGACAACTCTTTTGTTGGTCGCTTTCTAATCATATTAATAGTCGCTGATGGGTTTCCTGTTGCTCCAGTTAAACCTGCTGCTCCTTTAATCACTTCAATTCTATCGAAGAAAAAACTGTCTACTCGTGGGCTATTTTCTCCAATAGGCATTCCATCAATTTGACGATTTGTAATTCCATAGCCTCTAGCCGAGTAGTTAGATCGTTCACTATCATTTTTCGTCACAGTTACGCCAGGAGTAGCGGCAAGGACATCATCAATAATATTGAGATTTCGCTGTTCAATTTGCTCTCGCGTAATCACACTCACCGATTGAGGCGTATCTTTTAAGGAGAGTTTTAATTTAGACGATGTCCTAGATGACTCAGCTTTATAACTTTTACTGCCTTCTGTTACATCCTTATCTGAATTAGCAACAATTGTAATTGTAGGTAAGGAATAATTTTCGGCTTCATTGTCTTGCTCTTGCGCAAAAACACTTTGTGATAAAACACAGCTGATCAAAACTGATTTTATAGCAATATTTAAAGCAGTTTGTTTAAGCTTAATTTCCATAATACTTAAATCTAAATATAAATAAGAATCATTATTATTACTATTTAATAAAGAAAAACAAACAATTTCTACATACTATTTCTATAATTCAAAGGCAGCCAATAAAGCATACCCGTACAAACCATTGATATATATCTATTTTTATAAATATTAAATATAATTAGACAATGAGTCGATTCCGCCCACCTGCCTTGGCTTTAAATAATGATTGATCTGCTTTCATAAACAGAGCTTGCCAACTCTCAGCACCACTCGCAATACCTATACTCACAGATACTTTTAGTTTTTCATTTGATTCAACTTTACTTGGTAAATCAAACTCTAATGCGGAAACATCTGCCAAAATACTTTCTGCAATTTGTATAATCCAATCCGTATGAGTTTTTTCTAATAAAATCAAAAACTCATCACCACCAAAACGAATAATAAGGTCAGAATGTGCAACATTATTTTTTAAACAAGAAGAGATTGCAACGATCACTTCATCACCAAAAAAATGTCCGTAACAATCGTTCACTGCTTTGAAATTATCAATATCAACGACAATTAAATTTAAAGTTTGAAAGCGTTGTGGTTGCATTTCCATGTCTTTCAAATAAGCATCCAAAGCTGTTCTATTAGAAACACCCGTTAAGCGATCCGTATTTGCCATATTTTTGAGTTGTTCTTCAAATGCATCTCTTTGAATCAACATATTTTTTAAACTTTCAATCGCCTCAGATAAACTTTCTTTGCCATCATGCCGAGCTAAATTATTTAACTCTTGACCTAAATCGGCCTGAGAAGATAATGCAACAATACTATTTCGTGCCTGAATTAAGGGTTCAAATAAATTTTTTCGCGTATAAATCATGATAAAAATCGCAACACCCAAAGAGAGTATTGAAATAAATAAAGTTAAAAAGAATTTACGCTGAGCAATATGAATATTATGTCGAGCATTAAGTGCATGTGCTTCTAAAAGATAAGTTTGTAAATCAACCACGCTTGAAAAACGACTTACCATATATTCTGTCAATTGATTTGGCGTTAAAAAATAAGTTTGATTGTGCTGACTTTCTGAAATTAAACGATTTACAGCTGACAATCCCTGCCCCAAAAAATTTGCTTCAACATTTTTATGCAATTCAAGATATTGGGGTGTTTTTAATTGCTCAGGTTGCATTGAATCCATTAGACGCCACAAATATTTTGCTTGCTCTTGTGCCAATAGTGAACTCAGGTGATTTTCTTCAGGAATTTTCTGTTGCGCGCTTAAGGGAGCCATTATAGTTGATGCAACTCGCCCTGCTTGATCACGCAAATCTGCTAATAATAAAACAATCGATGCAAAGTCATTTACAGACGTATTATTTTTCTTAGCCGCTGCAATTAATTGCTGAAAAATATTTCGACAACTATCCCATGCACCAAACATTGAAAAAATTGCTGCATTCATTTGTGTTGTTGTTCTTTGATCAGCATGTATATAACGATCTACTTGATGGCGTGCACTTTGTAAATCTGACCGTAACTCAACATCGACTTGTTGCGCTAACTGATAAAATCCTGATTTTTCAAGCATCGTAACAGTCAAATCCATTTGCTGATCGACTTCAATACGATATTTTTGCAATGCGTTCAAGTTAATCGCTAAGTTACTAATATCACTCGACATTGCTTTATTTGCAGGCGCACGTTCACGTGAAATTTTATTAGATAATTCAGCAAATACTCTTAAATTTTGAATATCAACTAAGGTTTGTTGTGATTGTTGGTAATAGCGTTTACTTTCTAAAATTTGAGGTAATGCAATAAAAATAATAGATAAAATAACGACAAGCATCAGAATTAACAATCGGGCTTTTATTTGCTCTGAATGTAATTCGTTCGTCATAATATCTATCCTACTCAAAGCTTTTTTGACATTTACGAATTTTCAATATCAATGAATGATGCTGATTTACTCTATATAGTCATCATCTCTTGAGGACAGCACTACATAAAGCCTAAACAAACGAATGTTTGAATTTTAGCCACATCTATTGCTACACATTCTATTTAAAAAAAGCGAGATGTCTACTTTTATCATTCCCGCTTAAAAAAGTGACAATTATCGTAAGTAAAAAAATATGCCTAACTTATCTAAAACATCTAAAGTCAGTTGCTTACGCTCTGTTGCATCATCCCCTTCTTTCATTTCCATGTTTAAAGTAAAAGCTGTGATTTTGCCATTCGGTTGCTCCACCCAACCTGTATACCAACCGACTTGTGGACTCACATCCGAAGCCCAACCACTTTTGGCATATAATTTGGCATCACCTCGTCTTTCTATATACAGCATCTCTTTCACTTGTTGTTGAACAGCAGTATCAAAAGGCAAAGATTGGGTTGCTAATTGATAAGCAAATTTAGCTTCTTGCTCAGGTGTCACTTTCAAAGGTCCAACAAGCCAAAAATTATCGACTTGATGACCGATGTCAGCATTACCAAAACCAACACGTTTTACTTCGCTACGCATTAAATCCAAACCAATACGACGTGCCAACTCTTGATAAACAGGGACTGCTGAAGCCTGCATTGCTTCAGTTAAAGTCATATCTTTTTCCCAAGCTTTGAAAGATCGCTTTTCGCCCCGCCATTTAAACACTTCATTTGGATCAGTCTTTTTATGTTGCAAACCAATCAACGCATTTAGCATTTTAAACGTTGACGCTGGTACATAAGCCCTTTGTGCACGTATTAAATCATTACCATAGCTTTTCAGCTGAATACCATCATAAGTGACAAAAACCGCTTGAGTTTGCGCTTCATTGAATAATAGTGGAATTTCTTGTACACGAGATGTTTGAGTGGAATCCATCATATTTGCCTTAATATCTATATGATGATTCATCGATACATTTGAACTACATGCGCCAAGCAGAGCCGAAACCATAATTAATATAAAATGACGATACATTGCAAAATTCTCACTTTCTCTTTCAGTCTGAATTTTAATCTATTGTTTTCCGCTAACACTATAAATTTTATTAAAAAATTATTTTTTTTATTCAACTCAGGAAAAATAATATTTACACATGCCACATCATAGTGCATAATGCACCGCATTAGGGCAGTAATAGATATTTCCTCAGCAGGATGTTTATTTCTCCCTCAGATTTTGGCGAGAAAATCCGAATTTTAACGAATTCGGATTTTTTTTATGCTAAATATTACATTTTGAAATAAATCATACCTAATAGCTCACTTATTTACGCACCATATTGATGCACTTATTTTATACATTCTTTACTTACTTTACTTATCAAAACTTTATTTTTTAACTAATCTCAAATTTTAGACAAAAAAAAGCCCAACCTTGGGGAAAGCTGGGCATATAAAAACAAATATGGAGAACATTTATAGAAAATAAATCTATATTTGCTATAAATATTATGTGAAAAAAGCATGATTATGTAAAGTTGATTAATTTGATCAGAATTAAATTACTTATCATAATATTCGATTAACATTGATATTGTCACAGTTCAATTGCAAAATTGATTGCGAATAAACATAATCTGTTTTTTATGTATTTTAAGATCGTAAATTTTAAAAATTAATGATGTTTATCTTCATTTAATGATCATAATTAACGATTAATAATCAAAATTAAATTTATTTTTACAATAAAAATTATGGTTAAAATAAAATCAACCCTTCATCTTTCAATCTATTTTTTAAGCTTTAGCTTCTTGTTCTTATTTAAGTTTTATGTTCGTTGACAAATCAAATTTTATTTGAACACTTTTTATGCAATACCATAATTAAAGCCAATTACCAAATGTTAAATATTGTTAAACATCATTGATATAATATTTTGTAACAATACAATGGCTCACGTTTAACCCATTTCAACCTTTGGAAATGATCATGAAAAAACTCGGTTTAGCCACTGCTCTATTATTAGCCATGACCGGCGCTCAAGCGTATCAATTTGAAGTACAAGGTCAATCTGAGTACACAGATACAACTGTAAATGACAAAGATTTCACTGGTGGTCTTCAAGGGACTTACTACTTCAAAAATGTTGACGCAACTAAAGGTCCACTTGCTGAAGCTGCTTTTGTAAACCAAGCATCAAATGTATCTTTGGCTTACAACTATGGTGAAATCGGTACTCAAGGTATTGATATTACTGCGCACAACTATGGTGCTAAAGCTGAAGCTTATGTTCCAACTAAATTCGTTCCTGCTTATGCAAGCGCGTCTTATAGCCACACAATCTTAGATAGCAAGAATGACAATGCTAAAGATGATAGTGGCGACCGTTATGCATTAGAACTTGGTGTACTTCCTACTCAGAACTTTTTGGTTGCTGTAGGTTACACAAGTGCTGCAAACCAAGCTGCTGTTGATGCATTCAATGTTATGGGTAACGGCGTAGCGAAAGCTGCTGCTGAAGCTGTAACGATTGGTGATGATCAAGATGCCGTTACTGCTCGTGCTAAATACGTTGGCGGTATTGATAATACAAATATGTCTATCGGCTTTGAATCTGCAATCATTTATGGTGATGACACTGCATACCAATTCAAAACTGACCTATTCTTAACGCCTAAGTTAAGCGTTGGCGCTTCTTATGCAGAATCAAGCTACGAAGGTACACCTGACTCAGCTTGGGGTGCAAACGTAAATTACTTCATCACTCCTGCTATCGCAGTTGGTGCAAGCTACGTAAATGCAAACTACGAAGCAGCTAAAGGTCAAACTGTTGCTTATGCTGGTGACACTCAATCTGTTGGCGTAAATGCTAAATTCCGTTTCTAAGTTTTAAACTTTAGATACTGAAATAAAAAAGGACTCTAATTTAGAGTCCTTTTTTATGCTTTGTGCTACTTAATAAAAATATTAATTCCGAACTACATTTAAGAAATGTAAATGACGCTCATACTGATCAATAATATCTTGCAATAAATCATCTTGCGTCCAATCCATTACATTATAATTTTGACCGCCTTCTCGTAAAAACACTTCAGCTTGGTAAAAATTATCCGTTTCTAGATGTTGTTCATTCATCATAAAACTTGGTGCAACTGTTGGGCGTGCAATCACTTTATAAATAAAGTTAAATTCATCATGATGATCTACACTCAGTTGAAGACCATCTTCAACCTCTTTCACTACAACATTTAAATGTCGACGTTTAAATTCGTAACGTACACTTTCAAATGCTTTAATCACCTCTTGATTAATATAACTTTGAACTTCTACATGATGATGAGGATGATGCATAATCAGTCCTAATCGTTGTTGCCAACTCCGAGGATTTTGCACAGCACGTGGCGTAATTCTTGCCACTTGTAAAGCCTGAGTTTTAGTGACATCTAGACGCAATGATTTCAGCAATCCCCAACACAGCAACAACATGATGATAGTAAATGGTAAAGCACTCAACATGGTCGCCGATTGTAAAGCACCTAAACCACCAACAACCAACAAAATAATGGATAAAATTGCCATTAATGCTGTCCAAAATAGACGTTGCCAAATTGGAGAGTTTTCAGTTTTTGCAGTTAAATAATCTGTCACTAATGCACCTGAATCTGCCGAAGTCACAAAAAATAAAATAACCAAAACCGTAGCGACTAAACTAGAAATACTCGCAAATGGAAGATAGGTGAGAAACTCAAATAGCGCCACTGAAGAATCCTGTTGTACTGCTGAAATCAGTCCAACGTGCCCTTGCTCCAAAATGCTAAATAAAGCCGCATTACCCATAAAGCCCATCCAAATCAGGGTAAAACCTGTAGGAATAAGCAATACACCAACAATAAATTCACGAATCGTACGTCCTTTGGATACCCTTGCAATGAACATCCCTACAAATGGCGACCATGAAATCCACCATGCCCAATACATGATTGTCCAGCCACCAATCCAATCACCTGGTTGATAAGCATATAAATTAAAGGTCATGCTAAATAAATTGGAAAAATACTGTCCAGCATTTTGAATCGTGCCTTGTAAAATATAGACACTTGAACTTGCGAAAAAAACAAAACCAAGCAATAGCAAGGCTAAGAGCAAATTCAACTCAGATAAACGTTTAATCCCTTTATCTAAGCCTAAAAATACTGATAATGAAGCCAAACTACTGACAAAAATAATCAGTATGATTTGCATGCTAATCGTGCTTTCCCAACCCAACAAATAACTTAAACCTGAGCTAATTTGGGTTACACCAAAACCTAAAGTTGTCGCAACACCAAAGACTGTACCAATAGTTGCAAAAGTATCGACAGCATCACCAATAGGACCATAAATTTTTTGTCCTATCAGTGGGTATAAGCCCGAGCGTACTTTAAGGGGTAGGTTATAACGAAATGCAAAATACGCTAGTGTCAGTCCGACGATGGCATAGATTGCCCATGCATGAAAACCCCAATGGAAAAAAGTAATTCTCATGGCTTGTTGTGCAGATTGAATTGTTTGTGGATCGCCTGTCGGTGGATTGACATAGTGCATCACAGGTTCAGCGATACCAAAGAACATCAGTCCAATACCCATGCCTGCGGTAAATAACATCGCAAACCATGAACCATTGCTGTATTCAGGTTGACTATGATCTGGACCCAATTTAATTTTGCCCATTTCAGACATGGCAATAAAAATGAGTACTATTAAAAAAATCGCAACAGATAATACATAGAACCAACTAAATGAATCTGTGATCCATTGTTTCATTTGCTGTGTAATGAGTTCAAATGCATTTGGTGCAAAGATGACAACCATCAGAAAAATAAAAATAATTCCAACGGTACTTAAGAAAACATTTGGATTGACGTTATCAAACCAAGTTGTTTTTTTGGAAGGCATATTTCCCCCAGGTTTTTATATTTAAAGGACAGACTTTTAAAGTCAAAAAGGCATTCACAGATGTGAAAAAAGACGAACTCTGTAGAAAATCGTTCGAGTTCGGTAAGAATTGTAATTTAAATTGTTGCTTTTAGCAGTTTAGCAAATGTAACCATTTACCATTATTCACTCGAATCTCTTTTATGTACTACATAATGTAGTGATATTAATCTCGATACAATTAATGCCAAATACATCACTCCACAAAGCATCTGAATCATGGCAATGACACGAGCGGCAGGTAATATTGGCATTAAATCGGATAGTCCAGTTGCCGATTGAAGACTAAAACTCAAAAAAAGTAAGTCTAACCAACGCTGATAATCCCCTGCGAAATTTGGATTTTGAAAACTTCCTGGAATCAATAACTGACAAATACTATAGAGAAATGCAAAGCCCCAAGCGATAAGAGTAAAAACGGCTCCTGCCGCAAACAATTCATCTTTGGTTAAATACTTGTCTTCAAACATATAACGAATTAAACCATACGCTGCACAAAAATAAGCCGATGCTTCAAAAGCATGTGCAATTACTTGTAAATAATTATTGTTTATTCCAAATAACATCAGCGATGAAAAAATGAATGCTCCTCCAACAAAAATCAGCCCCATCATTGTAAAAGTCGGCGTATTTCGAATCACTTTGGCAATAATCAACAAAGCAAGTACGCCCATTGCCCAACTTAAAATCTGGTAAGTTCGGCTTTCTATAGTAAAAATAGACAGAATGAGAATTAACAACTGTACTAATAACAGCCAAGCAGAAGGAAGTAATTTTAAGTCTTGCCAAAAGTGATTGATTATTTTCATCTTTGATCAGATTTTGTTTTATTTGAATGATTTCAACTTAACATATTTAAAATCTCAACGAAAAGAGAAAAATGTATGGTTAAGCAGTTTAAAACCTTTCAATTTTAGACATAAAAAAAACACCTCAAATGAGGTGTTTTTTCAGTGAGTCAGATTAGTGATCTGATGCACCTGAGATACCAATACCTGTTTGTGAGCGTACAAACTGTGCATCAAATGCTTTACGTTCAGCTTGTGCACGTGGCGAGTTATCGGTTACAGAGAACAACCAGCAGCAGAAGAACGCCAATGGCATTGCAAAGATTGCAGGACCATTGAATGGGTTTACTGGTGTATCAGAGATCCCCAATGTATCAACCCAAACCGCTTTAGATAGAACAATCAGTGTTACTGCTAGTCCTAGCCCTACAACACCACCAGCAACAGCACCACGAGTCGTTAAACCTTTCCAGAACATTGAAAGTACAAGTACTGGGAAGTTTGCACATGCTGCTACAGAGAATGCTAAACCGACCATGAATGCAACGTTTTGCTTCTCGAAGATAATACCAAGAATCATGGCAAAAATCGCAAGACCTAAAGTTGCAATTTTAGACATACGTAGTTCAGATTCAGGCGTTGTTTGACCTTTCTTAAATACGTTTGCATATAAGTCATGAGAAATTGCAGATGCACCAGACAGCGTCAGACCTGCTACAACCGCAAGGATTGTTGCAAATGCTACAGCTGAAATAAAGCCCATGAACAAGTCACCGCCAACCGCATCAGACAAGTGAACCGCAGCCATGTTATTACCACCAACAAGCTCAAGCTTGCCAGTCACAGCCATTTTCGCTACATCAATAAATTGTGGGTTGTTTGATACAAAAAGAATCGCACCGAAACCAATAATGAAAGTTAAAAGGTAGAAGTAACCAATGAAACCTGTTGCTACAACCACAGATTTACGTGCTTCTTTTGCATCTTTAACTGTAAAGAAACGCATTAAAATGTGTGGAAGACCTGCTGTACCAAACATTAATGCCAAACCTAAAGACAATGCATCTAGTGGATTAGCCGCAAGTTTACCAGGTCCCATAATGTTAGATGCTTCTGCAACCGTCATATTATGTACTTTCGCAAATACATCAATAGATTGACGGAACATTTCAGAAAAGCTATATCCAACAGAATGCATCACCATAAATGCCATGAACGTTGCACCAGACAGCAACATTACTGCTTTAATGATTTGTACCCAAGTCGTTGCTAACATACCACCAAACATTACATAAGCCATCATTAGAAGACCAACGATAACAACAGCAATATTATAGTTCAAACCAAATAATAGTTTGATCAACTGACCTGCACCAACCATCTGCGCAATTAAGTAAAATGCAACAACAACCAGCGAGCTAATTGCAGCCAAAGTACGAACTGGTTTTTCTTCCAAACGGAATGACACTACATCAGATAAGTTAAATTTACCTAAGTTACGTAAACGTTCAGCAATTAAGAACAATACGATTGGCCAACCCACCATGAAGCCTAAAGAATACAATAGACCGTCAAAACCTGAACTAAATACAAGTGCAGAAATACCCAAGAACGATGCTGCTGACATATAGTCACCTGCAATCGCCAAGCCATTTTGAAAACCTGAAATACCACCACCAGCGGTATAGAAATCCGCAGTACTTGTCGTTTGTTTTGCAGCCCACTTGGTAATGAATAGTGTAAAACCAACAAAAATAGCAAACATGACAATCGCATGCCAGTTGGTGGCTTGCTGTTGTGCTTCACCTAAATCAGGACCTGCCTGAGCAACGGTAGACAACAATGCAGTTGATGCAAGTGCCGCACACGTTTTAATTGAATTCCATTTCATCTTAATGCTGTCCTTTTTCATGTGCGATCGCTTCCACTTCCTTCATCGCATCTTCATTGAGTTGATCAAGTGTGTTATTAGCGATATATGAATACACGCCGCACAGTACAAAAGACAAAACAATAATACTCAGACCTAATGGCATACCAATAGTCGTTACACCACCACTGACAGAGGTCATTAAAAATTCTTTGTTGTAGCCGACTAAAAGCATAAATCCAACATAAACAACTAGCATAATTGCCGTAAGTGTCCAGCTTAGATTTCTTTTTTTAGCAACCATTTCCTTAAACTTTGGATTTTGAAGAATCGCTTCTACTTGTTTCTCATCCATAACGCTGCTCCTTGATAAGCCATCAGTCCACTGATTGCTTTTTTATTCATCTTTTTTACTGCGCTAAAATTAACAATGTTATAGGGGGGACGTAACTTAGACTTTGGTCGTTAAATTTTTCTCAAAATCAATGTCAATGCTGTCCAATGCGGTATCATTATGACCATCCTTTATACTGTAAAACCTTATGAACAGTTGGTTGATTATTGGGGTTCTAGCCCTTTACATCCTCATTTTATTTGTCTGTGCATTCTTTGGTGAGAAGCATGCAAGCCGATTAAGCACACGTGGACGAATGCTTCTCTTTAGTCTAACACTGGGGGTGTATTGCTCATCTTGGACCTTTTATGGTGCAACAGGAGCAGCTGTTCGTGAGGGGATTATTTTTCTACCCATTTATCTTGGACCTCTCATTTTTGTCGGTTTGGGCTATGACATTTGGCGTAGATTGGGTCGTGTCAGACAGCATCATGCCATCTCATCGATTGCTGATTTTGTCGCAGCACGTTACGGTAAAAGTGGGACGTTAGCATCTTTAGTCACCATTTTGGCTGTAGTTGCCATTATTCCGTATTTGGCTTTACAGCTACGTGCTATTGCACTCAGCGCATCGGTCATGCTCGATCACAACACTCAAGTTGTTTCGACCACAACCAATGGCGTACTGGGACTTACAGCGGTTCTTGCAATACTTGCCATGATGTTTGGTACACGACAAATTGCCAACACAGAACAACATGGCGGTTTGATGCTTGCTGTGGCATTTGAATCATTCGTTAAACTGTTTGCCCTACTCTGTGTTGCTCTATTTTTTATTTTTGAAGCACCTGAAAATATTATTCAAATTTCAAAAGATGTCACACAAACATTTCATCAAGTTCAGCTCTTTGGTGTGCCTGAAACTTTTTGGATTCAAACACTACTTGCCTCTTTAGCGATTATTTGTTTACCGCGTCAATTTCATGTCGCTGTGGTTGAATTACGTGATGAAAAACATATCCGTGGTGCGCGTCGTTGGTTTGCCGCTTATCTGATTTTAACTATTGTTGCCATTATTCCTATTGCAAGTTGGGCATTGCATGCAGCACCTGAATATCTGTCTATTCCCGATGTTGCAGTTTTGTCTTTACCACTGAGTTACAACCAAGACTGGCTAACCTTATTGGCATTTTTAGGGGGCTTTTCAGCATCTACGGGCATGCTGTTGGTTTCATCTGTGGCATTATCTATCATGCTGAGTAATGACTTGATCATGCCTGCATTGTGGCGTTTTAATATTATTTCTCGACATGATAAAAGACTGCCTCAGGTACTTAAATTTACCCGTAGAGTCTGTATTCTTGCGGTGATGTTCCTTGGCTTCTTATTTTTCCATTTCTTTAATGATATTGATCAACTTTCAACTTTTGGTTTATTAGCATTTAGTGCTGTCGCACAGTTTTCTCCCGCGCTCATTGGCGGGCTCTATTGGCGTGGTGGGAGTCGTCAAGGAGTTTATGCAGGATTAGTGACTGGGTTTATCTTATGGAGTTATACCCTTTTACTACCGACTATTTTACGTAGTTTTCCTTCCGAATATAGCGTCATTGGTCAACAGTTTCTAGCGATGGGTCCATTCGGAATCAATTGGCTACGACCTGAAGCCTTACTTGGTTTTGAATCTTTTGCTCCGCTCACACACGGCGTTATTTGGGCACTTGGACTCAACATTACATTATATATTTGGGTATCTCGTATATATCGCCCAAGTATTGCAGAACAAATTCAGGCGGAAAGTTTCTTTTACTATGAAACCAAACCGCTTCCTGCTCAGAGTGCATCAACAGAAATTAGCTATTTACATCATGATGTTGCACGTTTAAAAGTGGGTGATTTAATTGCACTTGCCAAACGTATTACTGGTGAAGGACCAACCATTCATGCCTTTCAACAATTTTGCGCCATGAACAATGTGGTACTAAATGAAAATAGTAGTGCAAATGGCATGTGGTGGCGCTTCACAGAACAATATTTAGCAGGAACCATTGGTGCTGCTTCAGCCCGTACCTTACTGACGACAGCAATGGTGAATAATGGCTTAGCACTTGGTCAAGTTGCCAATATTCTCGATCAGGCTTCACAATGGCAACGTTTTAATCAAAACCTCATCATGACCATGATTGATCACATGACCCAAGGGGTAAGTGTAGTCGATGAAAATATGTGCTTAGTTGCTTGGAACAATCAATACTTAAAACTTTTTGATTATCCAAAAGATTTGGTCTATGTCGGCTGTCCAATTTCAGACCTGATTCGCTATAACGCAGAACGTGGTGAATGTGGACCGGGTTCAATTGAGGAACATGTCCGTAAGCGGATTCATTGGATGAAAGTCGGCAGTGCACATGAATTTGAACGTATTCGTAAAGATGGGCTCGTGATTCAAATGCGAGGTAATCCGATTGAAGGTGGTGGCTTTGTAACAACATTTGCCGATATTACCGCATTCCGTGAAAATGAAGCTTTGCTCGAAGGTCGTGTACACGACCGTACCCAACAATTGGCAAATGCCTTAACTGAACAACAACTTGCACGTGAACAAGCTGACCGTGCCAATATGTCAAAAAGTCGCTTCATTGCCGCAGCAAGCCATGATTTATTACAGCCGATGCATGCAGCACGCTTATTTAGTACCGCACTTGAGCAAAGTATTCAGTCTGATGATGACCGTAAGACATTACAACAATTAGATCGTGCCTTACATGGTGCAGAAAGCATGCTCTCTGCCCTGCTTGATATTGCTCGTCTTGAAGGTGGCACGATTCAACCGAAACGTCAGCCTTATCCGTTACATGACTTGCTCAACGACCTTGAATTACAATTCAAATCGATTGCAGCACAACGTCAAATTCGCTTTCACGTGCATGATGCTCAATTTTGGATAGATACCGACCCACAATGGATTCGTCGTATTATTCAAAATTTTGTCAGCAATGCACTACGTTATACCGCTCGTGGTCGTGTCATCGTTGGCGTATTAAGAGCATCAGATCGTTTCGGCTATATCCGTATCGGTGTTTGGGATACAGGTCCAGGCATTGCAGAAGAACAACGGATTAAACTATTTCAAGAGTTTGAACGCTGTGGGCATACCTCACCATGGGGTGAACAAGGTTTAGGGCTTGGACTTGCCATTGTGCAACGTATGACAGGACTGCTTGATCATCCTGTGCATGTTTATTCAGAAATTGGGCGAGGTTCATGCTTCATGATTGAAGTGCCTGTGGTTGCTGCACCTAAAATTATTGCTGCACCTGTACAAGCCGTACCACTGAAAACCAAAGCCTATAAAATTTTATGCTTGGACAATGATGAAACCATTTTAGAGGGTATGAGCACTTTACTGACTAAGTGGGGCTATCAGGTGTTTAAAGCCACCGAACCTGAACAAGCTTTAGAAATTATTCAGCAGGAAAATATTCAAGTTTGGTTAGTCGATCAGCATCTAAATAACCAAAAAATCGGACTCGATTTTATTACTGGAAACCGTCAAGAAAATGTGCCTGTGGCACTCATTACCGCAGATTCTGATCCTGAATTACCACAGCTTTTAAAAGAGCTGAACATCGTTTTATTAAGAAAACCACTCAAGCCCGCATCTTTACGTTCATGGTTATCAGGCTTGAAAATTTCTAAATAACATCTGAAAAAATGTCCAAATATTTGGACATTTCATTCTGTGTTAAAAATATATTTTGATACATTTAAAGCCTCCATAAAATTTCTTTCGGAGGCTTTTTCTGTTCGATCACTCAGAAAAATAGCAATTCATTTTTTTAATTATGCAAAAGTTTTCAAAAATACCCCTAAAGTTCACTCTGTAATTGGCGAAAAATTTCATTGTTTATTTTGATATGGCATTTTTGCTCAAATTATAAATATACAGTTGTATACTTAGTTACAATTTTTATAATTATTTGATTTATATGTTAATTTTTTATTATTTTAGCCAAATTTAGACTTTAGTCGCATATCTCTTGAAATTCGTATAATTCATAAATCAATTAACATCATTGAATCTTTCTTTTCGCGCAAGGACGTTGCGATCAAATTGATTCCATAAATTTGCATTAGGAGTAGACGCATGAATATTACAGAATCAGTTTTACACGGTCAGAATCAAACACAACAATTCCATCGTCAGTATGGTGCAAATGCAATTCTTCCTGAGATTAATTGGAATGAACTGTTTAAATTTAGTAAGCTCAATGATGCACAACGACAAGCATTAGATGTGTTATATCGCAGTTCTGTACCACTTGCCCTCAAAGTATTTGAAGAACTTAACTTTGATGTTTTTAGCCCGATTGCCTACCAACCACAAGGTCTTGGCTTATTCGACAAGCTAGCCCAACAAGAACAATTACTGATTCAAAGCCTACAAAATGAGTGTGACTGTTTAAATGAAGAAACTCGCCATCAAATTTGGAGTATGTTACTTCGTGGCGGTGCAGTACTGGTCTTTAAAGCATGGCTAGGTAAAGTTAAAACAGGTGAAGCTGTGCTTGATATGACTCAATTCGATGAGCTTTCTGATTTACTTTTTATTAAAACACCTCCAAACACTCTTGCAGAACGTTTGGCAGTAGATATGCATGCTGAACTTGATCATATTTTCTTAATGTATGGCAACGATATTTTCCTCGACCGTTTCAACAGCCTACAAACAGCCGCATTATTTGTCGATTTAGGCGTTTATGACGCGGCATTCCTAAGCCTACGTGATGATAGCGTGGCAGAATATCTTAAATCTCAAGGTCAAGTCACCCAAGAACAAATTGAAGATCTAAAGTGTGCCTTAAATCCGCTAGGTTGCCCTGACCTCATTGGCAAGCAAGACTGCATTGCTTAATCTATAAAAACTTAAGCACAAAAAAGACCTCTTATGAGGTCTTTTTAAATCTAAATAAAAGTGCTATGCATAAAATAGCACGATGTTTATTCTCTTAGATTTTTCGCTCTTCAATATTTAAAGCGCCAATAGCAAGTACTGCTTGCGTACGATTTTGCACACCAAGTTTACGGAAAATGGCCGTGACATGCGCTTTAATAGTTGCTTCTGATACTTCCAGTTCATAGGCAATTTGTTTATTTAACAGCCCTTCAGCCACCATCATCAATACACGGAACTGCTGCGGTGTTAAAGACTGAATACGTTCTGCCAATGCAGTTTCATCAGCTGCACGTGGGTCAAAATTCATATTCGCAGGCAAGTTCGGTGGTAACCAAATATCACCTTCGAGTACTTGACGAATCGCTTCCCCAATATGACTTGGATGTGCCGATTTTGGAATATAACCCATCGCACCATGTGCAATTGAGCGCTGAATAATAGACACTTCTTCATGCGCCGATACAACAATAATCGGCAAAGATGGATATTGTGCACGAACGTGAACCAATGCAGAAAAGCCTGAAGCGCCTGGTAAATTTAAATCTAACAGCACTAAATCAGGTTCTGGACCATTCTCTAAACGCTCATAGAACTCATTTACTGCAGCAGTCTCACTAATTTGAGCCTGCGGTAAACTGTATCGTACCGCTTGAATTAAAGCGTGGCGAAACAATGGGTGATCATCAACGATTAAAATATTCATAAGCGAAACGAAAAATTTCCAGCACAGAGTATCATTCTAACCCCACTTTTACTGTTAAGGATATGCAAATATTCATGAATTTCAGGATATTTTCTAAACTTATCCTAAAATATCCTCAATTTCGGCATAATTTACACATTATCTGAAATAGATATCAGCTTTTTATATAACTCAAACCACTGAAAATGAAATACTTATTCTCTATAAATATAATATATTTTATCAATAACTTAATTCGCTTAAATCATTCAAATTCTATACTTTTCACGTATATCTTAAATTCTGATAACCAATCTGTTTTTGCTTATTTTACAGCATAATCCTGAATATTGATTAATAAACCTATTCCGAGATTATCAAGTTTTAGGTTCTATTATGTCTTTTCCAAATCTTCAAAAGCCCCTTAATATTGTTGCTGTTTCAGGTGGATTAAATCACCCATCAAAAACCGAAGCTTTAGTTCAAGCCATTTTAGATGAGCTTGGTGAAGCAACCCCTATTCATGTGCATTTCATCAAATTCAGCGAAATTGGCTCGTTATTAGGTGGTGCAATTTACCGTAACCAACTGCCACAACGTGTACAAGATGACTTAGCTGCAGTAGAAGCTGCCGATGCTTTAATTGTGGGTACCCCTGTTTACCGTGCATCATTTACAGGTCTATTTAAACATTTTTTTGATTTTGTTGAACAAACTGCATTGGTTGACGTACCTGTATTACTTGCAGCTTCAGGTGGTTCAGATCGTCATGCTCTTGTTTTAGAGCATCAACTTCGTCCATTGTTTAGTTTTTTTCAAGCACAAACTTTACCAATTGGCGTATATGCCACAGATCGTGATTTCACCCCTGAATATACCATTCATAGCGAATTCCTTCGTGACCGTATCACTTTAGCTATTGCACGTGCACTGCCAATTTTAGAATGGGCACCTGCCAAAGGTCAGCGTGCAGAATCCATCAAAACAAAATCTCAACAAGCGAGCCAAAATCTCGGTATTAACAAGCAAATTGAACAAGAAGAAGTCCTACCCTCTGCTGCTGTGCCTAGTTTAGATGCTGCTGAAGCACGTTTACACTCCAAAAAACCAAAATCGAAAGTCGCGTAAAGACACAAAACAAATGAGGGTCGTAAAATGGCACAAGCACAAAATAATATTACTTTTGCTTATTGGGTTCCCAATGTCAGCGGTGGTTTAGTCGTCAGCAATGTTGAACAACGTACCGATTGGAGCTACGAATATAATGTCCGTTTAGCACAAGCTGCGGAGAAAAGTGGCTTTGAATATGCACTGACGCAAATCCGTTTTACTGCAGGTTATAACGCAGATAATCAGCATGAATCGGTGAGTTTTAGCCATGGGATTTTAGCGAAAACTGAAAAGCTTAAAGTGATTGCTGCTATTTTACCGGGCCCTTGGAAGCCTGCGCTTGCGGCGAAACAACTAGCAACCATAGACCATCTCACCAATGGGCGTATTGCCATTAATGTGGTCAGTGGGTGGTTTCGTGGTGAGTTTGATGCCATTGGTGAACCGTGGCCTGAACATGATGAACGCTATGTCCGTTCGGAAGAATTTATTCGCAGTTTAAAAGGGGTATGGACGCAGGATAATTTTAGCTTTGATGGTAAGTATTACCAATTCAAGGACTATACACTCAGTCCAAAACCATTACAAAAACCGCATATTGAAATTTTCCAAGGTGGAAGTTCACGTGCGGCACGTGACATGGCTTCTCGTGTTTCAGATTGGTACTTTACTAACGGTAATACCCCTACCGAGTTAAAAAAACAAATTGATGATATTCGTGAAAAAGCCAAAGCGAATGGTCGCAGTGTAAAAATTGGTGTCAATGCTTTTATCATTGCCCGTGATACCGAAGAAGAAGCTCAAGCCGTTCTTCAATCAATTATTGATGGTGCAAATGTTGAAGCGGTAAACGCATTTGGTGATGCCACTCGTGAAGCAGGTGCAGCATCTAAAGAAGGTGAAGGTAATTGGGCAAAATCAACTTTTGAAGATTTAGTACAATATAACGATGGTTTTAAAACCAATTTGATTGGTACACCACAACAAATCGCTGAACGTATTATTGAACTCAAAAGTATTGGTGTTGATTTAGTACTTTCAGGCTTTCTACATTTCATTGAAGAAGTTGAATATTTTGGTGAAAAAGTTTTGCCCTTGGTGCGTGAACTGGAAGAAGCACAAAAAAATGGTCATCCACACATTACAGCAAAGTCGGCTTGATGATGATGTATTCAAACAACAATAAATAACTCAAAGTTTTACAACTTTTCCCTCTAAACTCGGTTAGAGGGATTTTTTTATGTATAATTTTAAAAAGAAAATTTTTATCTCATCTATGAATCAAAATACTATTTATAAATTCATTTCTATCGCACTTGCTTTTTTATGGTGTTACCAAGGGCTTGTCCCAAAATTGTTATTTATTCATGCTGATGAAATTGCTATCTGGCAATGGTTTGGTCTTTCCTACTCTCATGCAATGTTGGCTGGTCAAATCTCTGGTGTGCTAGAAATTATTTTTGGATTAATCTTTTTAATTTCATCGCATAAATATCTACATTATTTAAATATTATGAGTCTAATTGGCTTATTCATTTTGGTTACACTCCTCCTCCCCCAAAGTCTGATCCAAGCATTCAATCCTGTTATTATGAATTTCTCAATGCTTAGTCTTTCTGTCATTTTTCTAATGCTTAAACAAAACTTTCAAAACAGTTATTCCTGATATTAGAGTTAATAATGAACAAAACTAAAACTATTTTGATCACAGGTAGCTCTAAAGGTATCGGTTTTAACCTCGCTAATGCCTTTTTAAAAGAAAGACATACTGTAGTCATATCTGGACGAAATCCAGACATTTTAAACGCAGCCTTTCATACTTTAAGTTCACGTTATTCACCAACTCAACTTCATGCAATCAATTGTGATGTTAGCCAACATGAAGAAGTTCAAAACTTGTGGAATGCCGCTATAGAACGGTTTGGTAAAGTCGATATATGGATTAATAATGCAGGTACTTGCACTGCAGCTTTAGATTTTATTGAGATACCTTCAATTGAAATTCAAAATACAATTCAGACAAATGTTATAGGTAGCCTGCTTTGCTCACAAGTTGCTTTACAAGGTATGCTAAAACAAGGGTTTGGACAAATATTTAATATGGAAGGTTGGGGAAGCAAGGGAGAATGGAGTGCAGGAATGACCGTTTATGCAACAAGCAAACGTGCTGTTGATTATTTCAGCCATGCTCTCCATAAAGAAATCCGAAACACAAATATTCTAACAGGAACACTTAGCCCAGGTATGGTCGTAACCGACCTACTAGTTACATCGTGGGAGAATGGCAAAGTTAAAAATTGGAAAAAAATGAAACGCCTCTTTTTATTTATTATTGATCCACCTGAAGTTGTTTGTCATTTTTTAGCGAAACGCATTTTAGAAAATACCAAATCTAATGTCCGAATCGTTTGGATGACACCGTTACGTCTATTATCACGATTTTTTCTCCCTTACTATTGGAAAAGGAATCCGATCAAAGGTACAGTGTTAGAAAACTTGGATTCTAAATAAACACATCTTAATGCTTTAAATCATTCAAAGTTAATTTCCTACTATGATTTATTCATTAAAAGGAACTTAGAACTACGTTAAAATTATTTATATTAACTCTAATTCAATCACAACATTTTATGTTTATATGCATTTTATCAACTTAAAAAACAACAAGATAAAATCAATATAAGATGACCAATTTTTTTTTCTCTTTATAATTAAAATCTTTTAATGACAGATTCTTAACCTGTCATTATTTTTATAATTCTCAGGGGGAAATTGATTATGCTTAAAAATGCATTCGCATTTAAAACGCCATTATTAACACTCACGCTTGCCCTAAGTGTGGTTGCCTGTGGCGGCGGCGGTGGAAGTGGTTCCAATCAACAAGAACAAAATCCTCCCTCAATAATCCCCCCCCTTGTCATTCCTGATAATCGAGTAAAAATGGCATTAAGCACAGGTGATGCATCTCAACTCACTGAGCAGGATCGTAAAACATTATTGCAAATGGCACTCAATACTGCTTTAGAACAACAAAAATGGCAAAAAAGTTTACTCACTGCACTATATACCAATAGCAATAATCAAGTTATACAGCCGTATTTGCAATTTACCCCAAATGCTTCCATCAATATTTACCCGACAGATTTAAGCATTGCACTGCCTATTGCCGTCAGCGATAAAAACTGTAATTGGGCTTTAGATTTACAAAAAGATAAAGGCTGTGGCTTGGGTATCGCAAGTCAAATCGGTCAAGGTCGTGCGCTTGCCTATGGGCAAAATATGTTTACAGCTATCGTAAATAATAATGCCGATTTCACACAATTTACTGAGGTTTTAAACAACAGTTTACGTTGGCTTTTAACAGGCAATACACAGCAAAGTATCAATAAAACATTAACCGTAAGTGTTCAAGGTATGCCCGCTGATCCTGTTAAAAATTATTTAGAAAAACAACTCGGTACAACGGTCAGTTTCTCACAATGTAATGTACTTGATCCTGCAAACACCTGTTGGCAAGATGTTGATTTGATGGTCATTAGTTCGAATATTGGTGCACAAAATTTTGAAAAAGAGCTCATTGAAAAATACTTAAAAGCGGGTAAATCCATTTATTTCCAAGCCAATACATGGAGTACCAATAGCAATATTGATAAAGTATTGTCGGCAATGAAAATGCAAGCTAACAACAGCTATTATCGGAGTAAAGAAGAACTTTTACTGTCAAATAAACTGAGTACACAGCAACGTTGGGAACAATTTAACCAAATTGACCGCACGATCAATGTGCTTCAATATTTTATTGATCCTAAGAGTATAACTTTGGGCGAGCTCAACGAAAATAATTCAATTATTCAGGGAATTCGTAGTCTTTCAAGCACCTTACAAGGCTTAAATCAACAAGGGCTTTCAGTCTTTGATCAAGAAAATAACAATACACTACTGAAATCATTAGTGTTGGTTGCTGATACATGGCGTCCAACAGTGAATTACACCACTTTAAATAAAAATGGTGATGCACAAGCCTTTATGCAAGCCTATGCATCTGATGCTTGGCTTGACTATAAGCGTCAGACAACGACAGCATCTACAACAGGTGCAGGCGACTACATGCCCGCCGAAGCACAAAATATGTCTGTGAGCAATGATTGGGAAACCGTGACCGTAACCATTCCACAAGGGAGCGGAATTACAGCAATTGGACGTGCAAGTATCCCTGCAAAAGCAGTCAATATTCAGGTGATTGATGCACAAGGTGCAAACCTTTCAGTGCAAACAAGTTATTTACGTGCTTGGGGTAATCCATTTGATGATGCAGGTTATAAACGCCCGCTTCGCCCGCATAGTTATAGCGTAAAACTCACATCTCCAATGGATAATGCTTTTATCAGTCCATTTGGTGGTCCACTCATGCTGAATTATAATAATGCTCAAGCAGGCAGTACCGTTACTTTAAAAATTAAAGGCAGTGCCAAATATGCACACTATGATTTTACTCAAAGCATGACGCAAGCTGAAAAAAATCAGGCAACACAAGTTCTGCAAAGTAAAACCTTTGGCTGGAATACCTTTAAATTTGTCGGCGGTGAAATTCAGCAAACGAATGCTTATGCATTGAAAGCTATTGGTAATTTAAGCCCTGATACTTATATTGACCGCATTAAAACTGTAATTTTCGACAGTAACCATATTGCCAATGGTTATAATAATATGCCTTTGGACAACAGCACTCAGCAATATTGCAATACTTTAGGTTGGGACTGTACGAGTAATGTGCATCGTGCGCCAAACGTACAACATTTTGTTGGATGGATTGCAACCTGCGGTTTCCTTTGCTCAGGTAATCCATCGGATGGTTATACAGGACTCGATATCGGTTGGGGTTGGGTACATGAGTTGGGACACAACACTGTGCAAGGTGTACTGACCATGACTTTCCCATCGACAGAAAATCAAAGCACGATTGGCTGTGGTACAGAGTGTAATAATAATATTTTAGCGGGCTTGAGCATGCTTCGTAAAAATGAAATTTATGCACTCGACAATAATGGTAATAATTTCAACCATCCTCAACTGTATAGTTATATCCAAGCGAGTCGTATTACAGGTTTAAATGGCGAAGCACTACGTCAAGATATGGAAAAACGTTTATGGCAAGGCAGTGACAATGCGAAACAAGCGTTCCATTTGCAACTTGCACACGTTTATACTCAAGTGCATCAAGGGAAAGCGAAACCTGATTCGCAAGGTGTTTTTGAGTTTATACGTTTACTCAATATTTCTCAGCGTTTGTATAATCAAATTGATTTAAGTAAAGCAACAGAAGCTGAAAAAAATAAATTGGGCTTAGGCGCTTATTCGTCAAAAAATAATATCAGCCGCCCTGACATGATTTATTTACTTAGTTCGAAAATTATGGGTTATGACTTAAAAGATGTATTTAATTTATATGGCTTAGCGACTTCAAGTACTGCACAGTCTTCAATTGCAATGTTGAATTTGCCTACAGCACCATTAAAGTTCTATGCACAACCTGCCAATCGATCAAATTATTTAGCTGAAGGTACTTGGATCAATGTTCCTGCAAATGGTGTGGTTGCAAATTATCCGTATTAAGTTTTATATTTTAAATGAAATAAGATAATCGCTCTTTTCAAAATGCCCGATAAAATTTATCGGGCATTTAAAATATAAAACTAATTTGATTTATCTCGGCAATACAGTGACTTTTTAGTACGTAAATAAACATCATAAGGAAGAATATGATGCCAACGATAAGTATTGATATTAGAAAAAAATATCCGCGTGAAATAGAAATAATGCTAATAAATGCCGTTTATATCGCCTGTAAACATGCATTTAAATTGCCTGACCATGATCGAGATATACGTTTAAATATACATGAACCACATTTATTTCTTTGCCCAACAAATTTAACGCAACCAGAGTACTTTAATTCAAATCGATTGCTTTTTAGGGCGCTCAGTCGAAGTGAAAAGAACACTATACCAATCAATTATTCAAAACTTATCTGCTTTAAATATTCCTCATGATCATATAAAAATTCTCGTTCGAGAATTACCCACTGAAAATTGGGGAATAAGAGCCGGACAAGCAGCTTGCGATGTAAATTTAGGGTTTAATATCCAAATATAACCTAATCAACATCACATATTATTAATATTAAAATAATTAAGCATAAAAACTCGGATCAGGTACTTTTCCAGTTAACACCCATTCCCCGACTTCCTGATATTTATAATCAATCGGGTCATGCAAAGTCTGCGTGCGTACATTGCGCCAAAAACGATCTAAATTCAGTTTGGCTGTAGTCGCTCTAGCACCCATGACTTGGAAAATATTCTGCGTGACAAAAAGCGAAGTATTGGTCGCTGCAATTTTTGCAGTTGCAATTGCAATCGAGACTTCTCCACGCTGTTCAGCCGTTAGATTTTCACCAATATCCCAAGCCTTTTGCAAAATTTCGACTGCTTTATTTGCCAATAAACGCACACCTTCAAGTTGTACATAAAATTCAGCAAAATGCTTTTGAGTAAATGGATCATTCACCGCATTTTCAACTAGCGATTTCGACCATGCTTTTTGACTTTGCACAGTTTCTTTTGCGACTTCAAAAGCCCCTTCTGCGACACCTAAAAATAAATGTACAAAAATTAATTGGGCAATAAGCGGACGTAAACTCGAATATGGCGTACTTAGAGGACCGGGATTTAACAATAATTCATCTTTAGAAATTTTTACTTGTTCAAAATGGCTTGTTCCACTATCGGTTTGGCGCTGTCCCATGTTGTTCCAATCCCCCAAGAAGCTTACGCCTTCACGAACTGTTGGAATCACACCAATCAATAATTTTCCTGCTTCGTCATAAGCTGAACAAAGTAAAATATCGGAATCAATTGAACCTGAGCAGAAACTTTTATCACCCTGAAAAATAAATTCATTTTCAGAAATTTTCTGTACTGTTGTTCGTTTATCTAAAGGATTTAAAGTATTGCCCCAAAACAAATTTTCTTTGGCAGTTTGCTCAAACCATTTTGCATATTGTTCTGGTTGTGAAAATAACTGTACAGTGGCAATCAGTAAATGATGAAAACCATAAACATGTGCAACAGAACTATCCACTTGTGCAATGGTTTGAATGGTTTTAAAAATTGTTTTCCAATTGGTACCTTGCCCACCATATTGCTTCGGAATGGATAGCCCTAACAAACCACTTTGGCGAATTAAATCACGCTCAGCTTTCGGATTTCCACCCGCCTTATCTCGTTCAGATGCTGTAAGCGCAAACTGATCTGCAAGCTGTTTTGCAACATGAATGGGGTCTGCCAAAGTCTGTTGTGATACGTTCATTATCCTGTCCTTTTTAACTTCCATGAGCTTAGCAGACTGAAGCAAATACGCTTATCTGAATGCTTGCTGTGCTTATTCTATCAATAAAAATACCGCCTGATTGATCTCGGCGGTATTCCACTTTGGATTAGATCACAAAAATAAAAAGTGTTTTTAAATGAAAATCTTCTCCCTAACTCTCTCCTTTAAAAAGAAGAGGTGAGGAATATATTCCACAAGATTGTGAATTAACTTTATTCAAAATCGAATGATATAAAAAAGATACTTTTCAAAATCAACTATTCGCCTCCACTTCTTTAATCAACTGATCGACCACACTTGGATCAGCTAATGTTGACGTATCGCCTAAGCTGTCCAATTCATTGGCTACAATTTTACGTAAAATACGGCGCATAATTTTACCTGAACGAGTTTTTGGCAAAGCGGGTGCCCAAAATATCGCATCAGGTGTTGCCACAGGTCCTAATACTTTACGTACCCAATTAACTAATTCTTTCCGCAGCTCCTCAGTTTCAGGCTCACCTGCTTGCAAGGTTACATAAGCTGCAACACCTTGCCCTTTTATGTCATGAGGCATACCAACTACAGCAGACTCAGCAACTTTTTCATGCGCTACTAAAGCACTTTCAATTTCTGCTGTGCCTAAACGATGACCTGAAACATTGAGCACATCATCAACACGCCCTGTAATCCAATAATACCCATCAGCATCACGGCGAGCACCATCACCTGTAAAATAATTTCCAGGATAAGTTGAAAAATAGGCTTCTATAAAACGTTCAGGATCACCCCAAATGGTACGCATCTGACCTGGCCATGAAGCTTTTATAATCAAATTACCTTCAGCTGCACCTTCTATTTCATGACCTTCAGCATCAACTATTGCAGGTTGAATACCAAAAAATGGACGTGTTGCTGAACCTGGTTTCAGCGCAGTTGCTCCTGGTAAAGGTGAAATGAGAATACCGCCTGTTTCCGTTTGCCACCATGTATCGACAATTGGACAACGGCTTTCACCAACAACGGTATAGTACCAATTCCATGCTTCAGGATTGATCGGCTCACCGACTGAACCCAATAAACGTAAGCTACTACGATCACTTTCACGAACAAATGCATCACCCTCACGCATCATCGCGCGAATGGCAGTCGGTGCTGTATAGAGAATGCTGATATTGTGTTTGTCGACAATATGCCCTGTACGAGCCCACGTTGGGTATTGTGGAATTCCTTCTGACATCACGGTGGTCGTACCATTGGACAAGGGTCCATACAGCACATACGAATGCCCTGTAATCCAACCCACATCTGCGGTACACCAAAAAACATCATTTTGTTTGATATCGAAAATTTCGCGAAATGTTGTATTCACATAAGTCAGATAACCACCTGTCGTATGCAACACTCCTTTCGGCTTTCCTGTTGAGCCTGATGTATACAAAATAAAGAGTGGATCTTCGGCATTCATTGGTTCAGCAGGACAAATATCCGTCACGGTCATAATTTCCATGTGATACCACAAATCACGATCTTCTTTCATCGTAATCGGATGACCTGTTCGATGCACAACTATCATCTTTTGAACCGATTCTGTCCCTGCAATCTGTAAGGCTGCATCGACATTTTCTTTCAGGGGAATAGTTTTTCCACCACGCATGCCTTGATCGGCAGTAATGACCAATTTTGCCTGACTGTCTTCAATACGACTTGCCAAGGAATCAGGTGAAAAACCACCAAATACTACGCAGTGCACCGCTCCAATACGAGTACATGCAAGCATAGCAATCGCAGCTTCAGGAATCATCGGCATATACAAAACCACACGATCCCCTTTGCCAACACCTTGTTTCTTCAGTACATTAGCAAAACGGCAAACCTCATCGTGTAGTTCAACAAATGAAATAATTTTATGCCGAGATGGATGATCTCCTTCCCAAATAATTGCAGGTTTTAAGGGATGTTCTTTTAAATGACGATCAAGGCAATTTTCACTGACATTCAATTGCCCATCGGCAAACCATTCAATTTTGAAATTGTTTGGGTCATAACTTGAGCCATTTACTTTGGTAAAAGGCTTGATCCAATCTAATTTTTTGGCTGCCTCTGCCCAAAAAGCATCAAGATTAGAAATAGAGTCTTGATAACGCTCAAAATATTGCTGCTCATTGGTTCGAGCTGTTTTCGCAAATGCATCGGGTACAGGATAGAGTTCTTTCATTGTAATCTTCCTTGTCTTATTGCTCTCATCACGAGAGACTTACTAAGTTTATTGATTATTTTTTAAACTATTACTCAAGTATTACGATACTGCAAAGTGGCGAACAATTGTGCTTTGGTCGTAGACCTCGGATTCACATCTTGATTATATTTTGTACCATATAATCTGAAATGATGTGAAGCCTTTGAGGTCATACACTGTTTTTATTTTTCTATTTGATTTTTATTTTGTTTTCGATATTGAACAATCAATTTTTATAAGCCAATCTCTTCTAAGGTTTTACCTTTGGTTTCCTCACCCAAAATTAAAATTACGGCAGCAACAGCCAATAGAACAATGGTAAACATCATAAAGACATTACTAAAACCATTTGCCGATACCATCATATGGGTTACCACAAGCGGTGCAACAATGCCACCAACACGCCCGACGGCTGAAGCCCAACCTGAACCAAAGGCACGAATATTGGTTGGGTACTGTTCAGGGGTATAGGTATATAAAACGCCCCATGCACCCAAGTTAAAGAACGACATCAAACAGCCCCACAGCATAATCATTTGTACAGAATCTGCCTGTCCAAAGAAATAAGCTGAAACAGCACACATACCAATAAATCCTGCCAAAGTTGCTTTACGTCCAAGCTTTTCAACCAACCATGCGGCAACGATATAACCCGGAAGTTGTGCCAAAATCATACCCAGAACATATTCAAATGACTGCACAATGGTATAGCCCTCTTTAACCAATAAGCTCGGCAACCATGTGAAAATTCCATAATATGAATACACAATACCGAACCAAATGAGCCATAACATTAGCGTACGTTTAGCAAAAGGATTTGACCAAAGCTGTGAAAATGACACAGTCTGTTTTTCGGCAACAGGCTTCACTTCAATGGTTTCAATCACTTCTACACCACATTCACGTTCTAGCCTTTGCACCAAAGCATGTGCTTCTTCTATACGTCCACGATTAATGAGATATGGCACAGATTCAGGCACTTTTTTCAAAATCATAAAGACATAAAGCGCAGGTAAGCCACCAATTAAAAAGGCAATGTGCCATCCATAACTTGGAATGACGAAATAAGAAATCAGTGCTGCAACGAGCCAACCCAAGCCCCAAAAACTTTCAAGTAAAACAATAAACCGCCCACGAACATGTGCAGGAATGTATTCACTTACCAAAGTTACAGCGACAGGAAGTTGCCCACCTAACCCCAAACCGACGATAAAACGGAATACCAAAAGCCACGTTAAATTTGGTGCAAAAGCACAAAGTGCCGTTGCAATACTATAGGTCACTAAAGTAATGGCAAAAACGGTTTTTCGTCCAATTCGATCAGCAAGTCCACCTGAGAACACTGCACCAATCGCCATTCCGACAAAACCAATGGACACCACCCAACCTTTTTCAGTCGGTGTCATTTGCCATTCTTCGGCCATTCTTGCCAAAATGAATGAAATCAGACCTGTATCCATGGCATCGAACATCCAACCAAGTCCAATCACCCACAATAAGGTATAGTGAAATTTGCCAATCGGTAAGCGTTGTACCCGTGATACTAGATCCATAATAACTACTCTGTATGCGCCTGTAGAGGCGAAAAAAGGAGATGCTGTTTTTTCAACAGGGTTATTTTTATCGCTTATTATTGAAAATGGTTAAGCTCAACTTAACCATTCTCTATTTTCATTGACGCAGTATAGCGTAGATATTAGCTTTCATCTTTGGAAGATGCCGATTGTTCATCATCTTCTTTATAAATAAATTTCGGCATTTCTAAACCAAAATAAATGGCGATGCAACGTAATGAAAAACCAAAAACTAAGGTCGAAATAACCGTAAGTTCAAGTGATGCACCCATGTCGATACAAAACCAATAGAAGATCACCGCAACAAATGAAATAGATGCATATAACTCACGGCGGAAGACCAATGGGACATCATTACACAAGATATCTCGTAAAATACCACCCGACACGCCTGTTAGTACGCCTGCAACGGCACAAACCACAAAGCCGTGCCCCATTTGTAATGCCACTTGGCAGCCAATAATGGTAAAGGCGATTAGCCCCATTGCATCCAACAATAAGAAAATTGAATGTAAGTGCTTCATCCATTTGGCAATAATGATAGTGACGAACGCTGCAAAACAGGTTAAAACAAGGTATTCAGGATGTTTAACCCAAGTCAGTGGATAATGTCCAAGTAAAACATCTCGAACTGATCCGCCACCGAGTGCGGTCACACAGGCAATTAAAATGACGCCAAACCAATCCATACTGCGTCGTCCTGCTGACAACGCGCCGGTCATGGCTTCCGTCGTAATTGCAATAATGTAAATAACGGTGAGTAACATTGCCCTTCATCCGCTGATGGGTAAAAGATGCGCGCTAGTTTAAGTCAAATTGAATGAAAAGTTACAAAAATTGTGCACAACATTGCTTAAATTTTTTACCCGAACCACAAATACAGGGTTGTTTCATTGTGATTTGCTGATCTGTAGTCGGATCGAGGAAATACCATTCATTTTCATGGCGTACAAAATGTGAAATTTCATGGTGTATTTCCACCTGTTGAGTATGACTATTTTGGTCGACATAGTGGGCTTTAAACTCCACTTGAGCATGATTTTTATCCAATTTTTCTTGGGCTTTTACAATTTCGAGTTTTAACCATTGATTGGCTTTACTCCAATCTGCAATAGCTTTGACATCTAAAGCTTGCTGTTGTCCAAGTGCAGTGGTTTTTAAAATATAATCAATTTCATATTTTGCAAATGCACTGTAACGTGAACGCA
This sequence comes from Acinetobacter sp. TY1, assembly GCF_048551395.1. NCBI lineage: Bacteria > Pseudomonadati > Pseudomonadota > Gammaproteobacteria > Moraxellales > Moraxellaceae > Acinetobacter > Acinetobacter sp. TY1. Next base: position 21,946 of record NZ_JBLYZK010000001.1, on the reverse strand, counting down.
TCAATTGTTCGGCACTTTGTGCTTTTGTCTTTCCTATATGTAAAGGCTGACAGCATTGGCTATATAGTACTGAACCGCATGGACAAGAGAGATTTGACATAAACAAAAACCGTATAAATAACCAAACGAATTATAAATAATCTGGATTATAAATAGCAGATACCTATTGAAGTTTTGTTATTTTATTGATTAAAACCTAGCCACTTTGACGAAGACTTACACTCCAACACCACATAAAAAATTTTATATTCAACATGCGAAAAGAAAGACTTTCTATCTAGCATTTTGACCAAGACCATATCTAAAACCACAAAAAAATTAGTATTAAAATTAATATAATAGATTTACATACTTAGAGTACCGTATTACAGTATTGTTCAAATATTAAACTTTCTTAAATAAGCCTAAAAACTTCTGAAAGGAGTTAAGCATGTATAGTACCCTAACAAAAAAATTGTTGTTGGCAGTTGGTATCCTCGTTATCGCTGAGGTTGCAATAGCATGTACACGTGTTGTTTATCTAGGAGATAATGATGTAATAACAGCACGCTCTATGGACTGGAAAAGCGATGTAGGAACTAATCTTTGGATTCTACCAAGTAATGTCAAACGAACTGGCATGGCTGGACCTAAGTCTATTCAGTGGACATCAAAATATGGCAGTGTTATTGCCACTGGTTACGATATTTCCACCACAGATGGGGTGAACGAAAAAGGTTTAGTAGCAAACTTACTTTGGTTAGTTGAATCTGAATATCCCGATGTTCAGAAAAATAAGAAACCACCGCTGAGTATCTCACTTTGGGCACAGTATGTATTAGATAATTATGCAACTGTAAATGAAGCAATTCAGGCTTTAGAAAAAGAACCTTTCATGATTGTGACTGATCAAGTTCCTGGTGAAAAGCGTTTAGCAACGTTGCATTTGTCTATTTCTGATTCTACAGGTGATAGTGCTATTATTGAATATATTACTGGTAAGCAAACGATTCATCATGATAAAAAATATCAAGTAATGACAAACTCTCCAACATTTGATCAGCAACTTGCTTTAAATACATATTGGAAACAAATAGGCGGGACAACCATGTTGCCTGGTACTAACCGAGCAGCAGATCGTTTTGCTAGAGCATCATTTTATATTAATGCAATTCCTAAAAATGCGACACCTGAACACTCATTAGCGAGTGTATTTAGTGTAATTCGCAATACATCCGTTCCCTTTGGGCTTAATACTGAAGAAGAACCAAATATATCGTCTACTCGCTGGCGTAGCGTAATTGATCATAAAAAAGGTTTATATTTTTTTGAATCTGCAGTATCGCCAAATATTTTTTGGGTGGACTTAAAAGAAATTAACTTTAAAGATGGTCAAACTAAAAAGCTTGAATTGGGCCCAGATCAAGCGAAAACATATGCAGGCAAAGCCAATTCTTATTTTAAGATTACTCAACCATTTCTATTTTTAGGTATTCAGTAGGATATTGAACATGATAAAGAATTTTTTTTACATTCCTTTTATTATATTGATGATTACAGGCTGTACTTCAAATCCTAACGATACTAATCCAAACTTAGGCACAAGAGGTTTATTAATTTGTGAGACAAATGAGATTTGTCCAATTGTTACAGTCGTATGGAACGAAACTCATAAAGATATTTTAAAGGTAAATTTGAGCTTAAGTAGTGTATATAAAAAATATAATATTGAAAAAGTTGTATTTAGTAATGATATAAAAAATCTATCATTTAATGTAATTGGACCCACTGAAATTGATTTTATATTTAAAGCTAATCGTTCACGTAATAGTATTATAGTTCCTATCAATATGATGACTGAATTTCAAGGATCTCAAAATGTATTTATGAAAATATATACAGATCAAGGTGTTATTAAACGTTATATTGTGAAAGATAATGTTAAAGCACCTGTATTTGAAGACTTTACGAAATACTATAAATAACATAAATTTAATGAATTTTTAGCGAATTATAGAAATGTTATTTATAAATTCAAACGTTTTTATCCGAATATTTAAAAGTTAGATTTCCCTACACTACCTAAATTTAAGAAGTCATTTGATCGAATAAATCTACCAGTGATTGAGAGTTACTCATATTTAAATCAAATACTTAACAAAAATAAAAAGCCAATCTTCTGATTGGCTTTTTATTTGAAAATTACTTACTCATCATCAGACTGCTTCAATGCCACAATATGCACTTTCTCAATTTTATGACCATCCATGGTTACTACTTCAAACTCATATCCATCTGCATGAAGTTTCTGACCATTTTCAGGCAAACGACCTAAATGATGTAAAATATAACCAGATAATGTCGAATATTGTTCTGACTCATCAACTAAGTCACGACCAAGTAATAAAGATACATGACGAATATCGGTTGATCCTTCTAAAATCAAGGAACCATCAGCTAGACTTTCAGCCGCAGCATCAAGTTCATCTTCATCAGGAAACTCACCTGCAATCGCTTCAAGAACATCGATTGGCGTTGCAATTCCTTCAATTGAACCATATTCATTGAGGACAATCGCCATTTGAAGTGGAGCTTGGCGAAGTTGTTCCATGACCATAAGAACTTGGGCATTTTCATGCACAATTACAGGTTCACGTAAGTGTTTTTGAAAATCTAAAATACCCGTTTCAATATAATCATTTAAAACTTTGTGGGTAAGTACAATCCCTGCAATATTGTCCAATTCACCATGTGCCACAATTAAACGAGAATGTGTCATCGACATTAAACGCTCTTTTACAGAAATATGATCATCATCTAAATCAATCCATTCGAGTTCAGGTCGTGGAGTCATCACCGATTTGACAGGGCGTTCAGATAAGCCCAATACACCTTGAACCATTACACTGTGATATGCGCCATTTTCATCATCAAATATTTCATCGGCAAGTGCCTGTGTTGCAATTACATCTTCATTTTTACCATTTTGATTGTCTGAGTTTTTTCCCCCCAACATTTTCAAAACAGCAGAAGCAGTACGGAAACGTAAATCTGTAGTTGTCACCATTTTTTCTTGGTTTTTACGCATGACTTGGTTCATAAACTCAACCAATACTGAGAAGCCAATCGCTGCGTACAAATAACCTTTTGGAATGTGATAACCAAAGCCTTCAATGATCAGAGAGAAACCGATCATCATCAGGAAACCAAGGCATAAAATCACCACTGTCGGATGATTGTTGACAAAATTCATTAGGGCTTTTGATGCCCACAGCATAATGCCGACAGCAATCACTACAGCAATCATCATTACGGACAATTCTTTGACCATACCAACTGCTGTAATCACACTGTCTAAAGAAAATACAGCATCAAGTACCACAATTTGGACAATAACCATCCAAAATACAGCGTGAACAGGATTTTCGTCCTTCACTGCTTGTGCACCCTCTAGACGCTCGTGTAGCTCCATCGTTCCTTTAAACAACAGGAATACACCGCCAAAGAGCAAGATCAAATCGCGTCCCGAGAAGGCGTGATCAAGTACATGGAATAGTGGTTCGGTAAGTGTAATCACCCATGCAATGGATGCAAGCAACACCATTCGCATACAGAGTGCGAGTAGTAAACCAATAATCCGGGCTTTATCACGTTGTTCAGGTGGCAGTTTTTCTGCCAAAATTGCAATAAAGACTAAATTATCGACACCCAAAACAATTTCAAGGACAACCAATGTCGCAAGACCAACCCATGCAGAAGGATCAGACATCCATTCCAATATCATTGATTGTGCCCCTGCATGTCAGTACTTGGCTTAGTTGAATTTAAGAAATGTAAGATTTTCTTCAGTTTAGACTGAGAATTTATTATGTATGAAGACTGTGTCTTTATTGAGCGACGACAACCACTACTCATGATGATTCATTTGTTGTGAAAATTAGTATTCATTATAGGCAAATATCGGGAAAACTTCATCTGTTTATTTTTTTCAACTGCATTCTTCACTCATGTTGCATGTGCAAAAAATCTCTAAATATCACGCTAAAATGGCTTTGTCATATTTATGTCTTTAAATACAGACTACGCTATGTAGAACATGCTAAGTTAAGATGAAATAAAAATTGATGAACAGTGTATTAAAAAATATGACACATAATGCGTTAAATTCTTCCCATAAAACCACTCAACCTCTCATTGCACTGTACTGCGGTTCTCGTGCGGGTAACCATCCTATTTATCGTGAAAAAGCCATTCATTTAGCACGTGGTATTGCCGAACAAAACTTTGGTATTGTCTATGGTGGTGCAAGTATTGGGTTAATGGGACAAGTGGCCGACACCGTGATTGAGTACGGTGGTGAAGTGGTTGGTGTGATCCCTGAATTTATGCTCGATTATGAAATTGCGCATAATACATTGACTGAATTACATATTGTTCAAAATATGCATGAGCGTAAAGCCATGATGGCAGAACGTGCCAATGCCTTTGTTGCCCTCCCAGGTGGTTTTGGTACTTTTGAAGAGATTTTGGAAATAGCGACTTGGGCCCAACTCAATCAGCACCAAAAACCAATGATGCTCTACAATGTGAATGGGTTTTATGATCATATGATTGCCCAACTTGATCATGCTGTTGCTGAAGGTTTTTTACCGCCACAGCACCGTGCAAAATTAATTGTATGCAACCATTCTGACCAAATTTTTAACGCCATTAAAAATTTGAATAATCCTGAAAAATTTGTAGTTTAATTATTAAACTTTTCAATAAAAAACCGTCTTTTTATGTGGCTCACGCTAGTCAGGAAGAAAATTTATTTGATAGATATTTAAATCTTCCCTTTCCTCTCTTTAAAAAGAGAGGAACTACCTGAAATTTAATAAGATTTAGATCATAAAAATCTCCCTCCTTTTTCAAAGGAGGGTTGGAAATGATTTAAAAATTATGAATTGACGAACATTACTTTCATATAATGGTTTTTATTGTGTCGATCTCAAATAAGATGTTTAAGACTGCAAACCTAAAATCACATATTAATGACGTAAAGATTCAATCCAATGATATAACCATGGCAATGTGGTTGCGAGTAAAATACTCATCAATAAACCAATCAAAAGTTTGAGTGCATCTTTACTTACATTACGTGAAGTACGGTGTTTATTGACTTCGACCAAATGCATAGACATGGCAAATTCACGACCTGCGAGTAAACCTAAGAATACCCAAGTCGTACTCATTGGAATATTACTCATTTCTTTAAAGACAAGTAAAATTAATGCATAAATGAAATCGATAATCGTTGCAGAGCGCACATCTTGCACCCCTGTTTTGGTATCAATAATATTCTGAATTGCACCGCCACGTTGATAAAAAACGATACCTAATAAAACTACAAACACGGTAATCGCAAACGACATAAACCAAAATGGCACAACACGAGGCACATAAACAAAGATATTCGCCAAATCTTGAATCAGCCACTGACTCCACAAGAAACCTGTCGATACCCATTGAATAGCCATCCATGTCTTAGAAACAGGTTCATCGCGGGTTTGTGAAAAATACAACGTGACTTTTTTAATGACAAAACGATAAATTAAAATTGCCGCAACAAAAGCTACTGCGTAACCGAGCATTGACTTGGTGAGCATTGAACTTAAACTGCTTGGAGAAAAAATTGTAAGTACAAGGAACGTGGTACTGACAGGAATCCCAAAACGAGTTAAAAACAGGAGTAATACAGGCGGTACAATATACAGCCATGTCATACCCTCTTTTGGAAATGGAATAGTGTCTAAACGTCCATAAGATGCATCACCTACACCCGATGTCCACCAACCATACATCAATACAACAGCTAAAATAGTACTCGTATATATCCATAACACCCACCAAGGTCGGTGTGCATTGGATGAAATAAATGTCCCTAGTGTTTGAGGAACGTCATTTCCGACAATTGAATACGCAGCTAAGCAAAAGCCGACGATCATCAACAGTTCAATGCCCATGATTTTTCACCTTGTTGAATGCCATAAAATAGTCTTTCATTTTGAGAAAGTGTGCGAGATTATGCCAATTTTGCAATTTTTTAAACCTTTAGTTTTCACTATTGTATAGCGCATTATAAAAACTGTCCCACAACATATGATCAATATCCTTTGAATTACATGGTATCTATAAGCTTTTGCAACAGCGTGTGAACACATTTTGTTTTACACTCAATAGCCTATATATAACGATCTTGTCCAAACGAAAATATATGACGGATACTCCTGTACATCAAAAATTACAGCCTCAATTTTTACTGTTGGTGTTCCTTGTATCTATCGGTTTTTTTATGCAAGGTTTGGACACCACCATTATTAATACGGCACTGCCAACTATCGCAAAGGATCTCAATGAAGATCCCTTACGTATGCATGGTTTGATTATCAGTTATGTTTTATCTGTCGCTGTGTGTATTCCTTTAAGCGGTTGGTTGGCAGATCGTTTTGGCATTCGAAATACTTTTTTTGCTGCTATCGTTATTTTTACTTTCGCCTCACTCGGTTGTGCACTGTCTCATAGTTTTTATTCACTAATCAGCTTTCGTGTCATTCAAGGCATTGGTGGTGCTTTACTCATGCCTGTTGGGCGTCTTGCTATGCTTCGACTGATTCCACGAGAACAATTTCTCTCTGCGATGAGCATCATGAGCTTAGCAGGATTATTGGGTCCATTAACTGGACCTATTCTAGGAGGATGGTTAGTTGAATATATGTCTTGGCATTGGATCTTTCTGATCAATGTACCCATGGGGCTACTCGGCATGTTTATGGCTTTTAAAATCATGCCAAACCGCACCGAATCGAATGTGAAAAAGTTTGATTTGAGTGGCTTTATTTTATTGATGATTGCGATGGCAGGCATGGCGCTTGGTATTGAAAATATGGCAAGTCATGAAGTGTCTGGTACATTAAGCATCGGACTATTTATTTCAGGATTTATTGCAGCTTTTCTCTATGCTTGGCATGCCCATCATCATACCAATGCTTTGTTTCAAAGTAAGTTGTTTAAAAATAGAATTTACGCCATTGGTATTGTCGGTAATTTATTTGCACGTTTTGGTGCCAATGCTATTCCCTTTATTGTACCGCTTATGCTTCAAGTTGCGTTCCACATGGAACCTTTGATGACCGGAATCATGATGACTCCTGTCGTCTTAGGGTCTCTTTTTTCTAAACCAATTATTCGCCCAATCATTCAGCAGGTAGGTTATCGTCGTTTTTTACTCCTTAATACAATCTTGGTCGGTGCTTGTATTGCAAGCTTTGCCTTAACCACGGCAGATACACCTTTTTGGCTTCGCGCCCTACATTTCTTTATTTTTGGCGTACTCAATTCACTACAGTTTGTCAGCATGAATACCTTAACGCTCAAAGATCTGCCACAACAAGATGCGAGTAGCGGTAATAGTTTCTTGTCAATGATTATGATGTTATCCATGAGTATCGGGATTGCGTTTGCAGGAACTTTACTAAATATCTTTACGGCACATTTTGGACAAGCACACATTACACAAGCCTTTCATACAACGCTGATGATTTTAGGTTCAATTAATATCATTACAGCTTGGATCTTTTATCAACTTCCAAAAGACCAACAAATCTAAGTAAATAGTCACTATGCGCTTAAGCATGCAGTAAAAGATAGTTTTGAAATGTCGTTCACGCTAAACTATGAGTCGTAGATCTTTTCTTTATTTTTAAAATTATGCTTTAAATCATCATGGCAAAAAGTAAAAAATATAAATTTCATCAGCTCAATAGTAAGTTCATCTTATTTACTTTGGTAATGTTGAGTGCCTTTGCCTTGATAATTACATTGATTATCTATAATAAACAAGCTACTGCAGAGCCCTATACCATTAAAGGCTTTGATGTGTCACATCATCAAGGTGAGATCAATTGGAAAAAAATTTCTCCACAGCAATATCAGTTTGTATATTTAAAAGCGACTGAGGGTGGAGATTATCAAGATGATCACTTTCAAAATTATTGGCTAAAAGCTCGTGAACAAGGTTTACATGTCGGGGCATATCATTTTTTTAGGCTTTGCCGTGATGGTGCAATTCAAGCACAGAATTTCATTGCAACTGTCCCAAATAAACCTGATGCCCTCCCGCCTGTAATGGATTTGGAATATGACAGCAATTGCATCAATACACACACCAAAGAACAATTGCTCAAACAAATTCAAATCATGCATGACCAATTGCGCTCACACTATGATAAACAACCAATTTTTTATACTTCAAAAGCTTTTTATAACATTGTTCTTTTGGGAGAATTTAAAAATACCCCCATTTGGATTCGTGAATATAAAGAACAGCCTAATCTGAAAGATGGTCGTAAATGGACATTTTGGCAACACAACAATCAGGGTAAAATTTCAGGCATTGAAAAACCTGTCGATTTAAATGTGTTTTATGCTGATGCCCAAGCATGGCAACAATTTCTAAAGAAAAGCCAAATCATTCAACAGTAAAAAGGCGTGAAAAAAAAAATTCTGTATAATAAATGTGCTCATTGATCATGCCGAAAAACAAATCTTTAGTTTATTTTGCCGACACAAGCTGTCGTTTATTCTCTTGATGATGCATCTAAATCAATTTATTCAGGTTAAAATTGATTTTACCTACTCATATCACCTCAGCATGAAGACATATGTATGAGAAAAATCATTCATATTGATATGGACGCATTCTATGCATCCGTTGAACTCCTTGACCGACCTGAACTGAAACATTTGCCTGTGGTGATTTCTTCACATCACCCACGTGCAGTGATTGCAGCAGCGTCCTACCCTGCTCGTGAGTTTGGTCTACGTTCGGCAATGTCGATGTCACAAGCCAAAAAACGCTGCCCTCAAGTCATTGTGATTGAACCTAATTTTGAAAAATACCGTGATGTTTCTGTAAAAATTCATCAGATTTTTCAAAATTATACGGGACTAATTGAACCTCTTTCACTCGATGAAGCTTATTTGGATGTCACCGAAAATTTAAAAAATATTCCAAGTGCGACAGAAGTTGCAGAATGCATTCGTGCTGATATTTTTCAAACGACAGGACTGACTGCTTCGGCAGGTGTTGCACCAAATAAATTTCTCGCCAAAATTGCCTCAGATTGGCATAAACCAAATGGTATCTGCATTATTAAACCGAATCAGGTTCAGCATTTTATTCAACATTTAGCACTGAAAAAAATTCCTGGTGTAGGTAAAGTCACGCAAGAAAAATTAAAAAGTCTCAATTTAGAAACGCTTGGTGATTTACAGCGAGTCGATGAAAATTTTCTGATTCATCATTTTGGAAAGTATGGCAAACAACTATTTTTATATGCGCAAGGTATTGATGATCGTCCTGTGCAAGCTGAACGCCAACGTCAACAAATTTCTAAAGAAACTACCTTTGATGATGATTTGAATATTCACCAATGTCAGTCCTATTGGGGCAATTTGATTGAACGAGTTTGGATCAGTTTAGGAAAACGTCAAATGCAAGCACGAGGCGTTACTGTCAAATTAAAACTTAAAAATTTTCAGGTTTTACAACACAGTAAAAGTTTTAAACAGCCTCTTAACTCACAGCAAGAAATGATTCAAGTGATTCAGATTTTACTGAAAGAAATGAATATTCCTGAACATTTTCAATTCCGTTTAATTGGTGTTGGACTTTACCAACTCTCTGAACAGCAAGAAGAATCTCAGTTATCTTTATGGCAATAAAAAGTTGAAGCTCAACTTTTTATTGGGTCTGAATCACAAAAATATTTGTTATCTTTATACTAATGATTCATACAGACTATCATTTTTGATGAATTATTAAACAACACATCAATATTCGACTAAATATTTATCCCCAATGATCAAAAAATAGCGTACTCTGTTCCCCGCAATACATTACCCATGTTGTTGCCGAGATATCAAAGTCATCAATACTTACGATATATTGTCCTGTGATTGGCGTGACGATCAAATCCGAATATTACAGGGCGCTCAGAATTTAACATGGGGAAAAACCCTCAAAATTCTATTCTTATAGATTTTTTGCACTTCAAATACTCAATTTCAAATATTAAAAATATCATCCATTACAAAGTTCACTTAAACTTCACCTAAATCACATCGCCATTCTGCTTCATTTTCAGTACACTGAAATTGTTGTCACTTATGTTTTAAGCCCATGAATAATAAAAAACAAATCTTATGTGTAGAAGATGATGCTGCCATTATTATGCCTCTACGTTATGCACTTGAACGCGAAGATTGGCTGGTGACTTGGGCAAATACAGGCATGTCTGCTATTCAACAAATTGAGCAAAACCACTTTGATTTTATTATTCTAGATGTTGGCTTACCTGATTTAAGCGGATTCGAAGTCTGTAAAAAAATCCGAACCTTTAATCATACACCTTTGCTCTTTTTAACTGCTCGAGATGATGAAATAGATCGTATTGTTGGGCTTGAAATTGGCGCAGATGATTATTGTGCAAAGCCTTTTAGCTCAAGAGAAATTGTATCTCGCATCAAAGCCATTTGGCGTAGAATGGAAATTCAACAACAACTTCTTGCTGAAAAACAGCAATCCATTTCGTCACAACAGCCTTCTAATATTTGGCAATGTCAGGATGAAACCTTGCAAATTCATTACTATGCCATTGCCTTACAACTCACCCGTTATGAATATCGTTTACTAAAATTACTTATCCAGCACCCCGAACAGGTTTTTAGCCGCCAACAATTGATGGATCATGTATGGGAACATCCTGAGCATAGTTTAGAGCGCACAGTCGATACCCATATTAAAAGTATTCGTAATAAACTCAAACAGATCTCACCTGAACATGAACCCATTGAAACGCATCGTGGTTTTGGCTATAGCTTGAAGCGGATGAGCTAAAGCATGTCTATTTTTATCCGTATTTGGTTTTTCTTCGGGTTAATTATTTTGCTCGGTTTATGCTTTATGTCATATACCTTTAATCAGCAAGTCAAACCCAATGTCCGCCAAGTGGTAGAAGATACCCTTGCAGAAAATGCCAATATTATCGCCATGTTAGTGGCTGAAGATGTTCATGATGGCAGAGTCGATACAGCGCAGTTCGATCAAAAAATTCAAAATGCGCTCAATCGCAAACTTAATGCCAATAATTGGCAACACAATAAAAATGAGATCAATCAACAAATTTATATTACCGATGCCAAAGGTAAAGTGATTTACGATTCTCAAGGTATTGCCACAGGGCAAGATTATTCAAAATGGAATGATGTTTATCTAACTTTACAGGGCAAATATGGTGTGCGTTCAACTCGAAGTTATGACCTTAAAGGTAATGACAGTGGTGCTTATAGCAGTACTATGTTTATTGCAGCACCCATTTTTTATCAGGTGAATGGAAAAGCCCAACTAATTGGCGTGGTTAGTATTGGTAAACCGAATATTTCAGTACAACCCTATATTCAACGTGCGGAAGATCAATTGCTACGTCAGGCGGGTTGGATTGGTTTGATTAGCCTGTTTTTGGCAAGTTTAGTTGCCTATTGGCTCAAACATAGTATTGATCGCGTTCGTAAATATGCACAGGCACTTGCACCCGTTAATCAAACTCCCTATTTCCGTTCTGCTAAAGAACTCAATCAAGTAGCTCAAGCCGTTGAAAATATGCGGGAAAAACTTGAAGATCGTGCTTATGTCGAACATTATGTCAATACACTAACCCATGAATTAAAAAGCCCACTCACGGCGATTCAAGCAAGTGCTGAATTGCTCAAAGAAGATCTCCCCTTAGAAGATCAGCAACAATTTGCAACCCATATACATGAGCAAAGCCACCGACTCAAAACATTAATTGATCGTATGTTGTTATTGACACGACTTGAAAAATCTCAGCATCAAGTTGAACCACAATATTTCAACTTATCTGAGCTAATTCAACAAGTTTTAGATCAACATGCGAGTCAGATTCAGCAACAGCAGATACAATGCTTACTCGATATTGAACCCAATTGTATGATTAGTGCCGATCGTTTTTGGATTCAGCAAACCCTTGCCAATGTTCTTGATAATGCTTTGGACTTTACCCCATCTACAGATAAAATTTTTTTTAAACTCATTCATTTAGATAATAAAAAAATTCAAATTAGCCTGTTCAACGAAGGTGCTTCAATTCCTAATTATGCATTACCTCAAATCTTTGATACTTATTTTTCTTTACCCCATCCCAGCAATCAACAACGCAGTTCAGGCATTGGTCTGAGCATCGTTAAGCAAGTGATTGAACAACATCATGGACAAATTAAAATTGAAAATATTCAATCCAATCACATTACTAAATTAATACCCCATACATCAGGCGTCTTAGTCAGTATTGAATTGCCGTTGTAATGAATGTTGTCATGAACCCTCCAAAAAATTTGGGTATGGCATCTGACGTACTTCACCTAAACTTCACATTGAAATCAATTTACACTCAAATAAAACACATATAGCACTCGCAAACTGTCCTCATCGAAAGAACAACAAGGAACTGCGATGCGATCAAATTTTTTAACCCTCAAAATTATTGCTATTATTATTTTAACGGCAATATTTTGGGTCGGGCTCAATTTCATTTCAAACTTGGTTTCAGAGCGACAACGATATCAACAAGACTTCTTACAAGATATTGCTCAGAACCATATCCGCCCTCAAAGCATTGTTTCACCGTATATTCGTGTACCTTATCAAGAAAATAGAATCTGTCAAAATGAGAAAAAAGAACCCTATAAGTGTATCGAAACTCATTGGACACTGATTGGCGCAGATCAAACGCACTGGACATCACAATTTGATGTCTCTGATAACCAATATAAGCGTACTATTTACCGAGCAATCAGCTATCAAGCACTTCTCACAGCACAAGGTAGTTTTCAAAAACCACTTTTAGAACAACACCCTTATCAATGGAATCAAGCGGAAATTGTATTGCCCGTGTCTGATCCACGCGGTTTAAATCAGAATCCAACGATCAATATTTTAAATCAAAATTATCAGTTTGAAATTACTCCACAAGATACTACCAATTCAGGACTAAATTTTATGCGAATTGGCGTAAAACAACGACCTGAACTGCTCAATGCCATTCAAAATGGTTTTCAATTTAAACTGCAAGTAAATACCGCAGGACTGAATAAATTTACCCTTATTCCCACTAGTAATGTGATTACCTACGCTGCAAAAGGCAATTGGGCAGATGCTAAGTATGATGGTCAAAGCCTACCTTATAAAAAGAATAGTGCTGAAAAACAATTCTCTGCACAGTGGAAAAATATTGCACTTGGGCAACAAAATCTTAATGTTTTAGCAAACTGTACTGCCAATAATGGAAATAATCAAAATTGCTTAAATCCATTGAAATCATCACAATACTCAGACAATGAAGAGAATTATACTGCTGAAAATACTCATGAAAAAATCGGGCTTTCTACCGAATTTTTAAAATCCGTCAATGTCTATACTCAAACTGACCGTGCCATTAAATACGGTATTGTGATTATCCTCATTACCTTTGGCTGTTTCTTCCTATTTGAAGTACTGAAAAGTTTACACATTCACCCAATTCAATACGCATTAGTGGCAATGGCGCAAGGCATTTTCTTTGTCCTTTTACTCGCAATCAGTGAATATTATGCTTTTGCATGGGCATACATGGTGGCTGCTATTGCCTGTATCAGCCTGATGACATGGTATTTATTCTTTGTCATGAAAGGCTTCAAAGCTGCTGCCTTATTTGGCGTTATTCTCAGTATCCTGTACGGCATCATGTATATGTTATTGCAATCGTCAGGAAAAACATTCTTGATGGGTTCGGTGATCGCTTTCATTATCCTGAGCATTGTGATGTTCATTACCCGAAATATCGATTGGTATCAATTGAATGGACGGACTGAACGTGAATTAAAAATTTACACTCCACCACAATAATTCACCCTTGAGTGGATGGCACACTACCATCCACTTTTTAAGTATCTTTAAAATAAAATGATTTTGATCCATAGGTCTAAAAATGAATATTTCTATACAGAAAAAATATCCAAAACAGCAAAACACAACACAAATTCAACAACTCTGCCCCCTAGAATGTTCGATTGCATTCTGCTTAAATCAATTACGTTCAGCCAAAATTCAATTTCTCAATTTGGGAAATCTCGTGATTTGTCCAAAAAAAAACTGCCTGATTATTTTTAAATACAAAATGTTGATTCGAATCGATACACTCACCAACAAGCAACACACGGCACAAAATCTGAAAATCAGATGTGCAGATGGCTCATGATCACGTAAACTTTAAGCTAAGAGAAAATGTGAGAATGACCATGACTGTACAACGTCTGCACGTTGCAAAACGCTTTTCTGAAATTGCAATTTCAGGCAATTTAGTTCATTTAGCAGGACAATTGGCTAGTGATTTCAGCTTAGATATTAAAGGACAAACACAGCAGACACTCGATATTATTGATCAGTTTCTTGCAGATGCAGGTACCGATAAAAGCCATATCATGTCTGTGACCATTTATTTAAAAGATATTGATAAAGATTACGATGCATTTAATGAAATTTGGGATGCTTGGGTATCAAATATTGAAGCACTGCCACGTGCGTGTGTAGAAGCGAAAATGTATCATCCTGATGTTCTTGTAGAAATGACAGTTGTTGCTGTTAAACCTGAATAAAATATAGAGTCAAATAAAAATGCATGGTTTAGACCATGCATTTTTTTAACCAAAAATACGAATACGATTTACTGTATTTAAATACAGATCAGACTTCCCCATACTCATCGTATACTCCTGTTCAGGCTGATGCATCCCTGTAAACTCCATCAGAAAGTCTTCACGTAATTGCTGATATTCCGGAGCACCGTTATAGCGAACCATTCGATACCCTGCCGATTCCAGTAAAGCATCTTGATGTGCCTGTTGTTTCATGCGCTTCAACGCATGGATGTCATCTAAAGCCACTATTGCAATCACTTTACAATTTTTATCAAGCACCACGAAGTCTGCAAACATCTTTTGATATTTACGGCGAGTGTGTAAATATTTAGTAGTCAACAAAGCATCAAATGAAACATGAGCCAATACATTTGCTTCAGGAAGCACTTCTTTTAAGCGAGTAAATGTCATCATCTCAATTGAATTAAAAACAGCTCTACGACGTAATGCACTGTCATTTTTTTTGTCATTTTTCAAGTTGTTGAAAAAAACAACACTGAATAGACTCAGTATGATAAGGCTTACGATAACGATCAAATCCATGATTTATTATCCTTTCATTTTTTATAATATTCGGCTTATGACCGATTCTTCTTGGTTCTAAGTTCTATTATATAACTGATTATTGCTATAGCTTAGTTTTGTAAAAAAACAATATGAATCATTACACGATTATCTCAAACATTAACAATTCGTTGCGAGACAATTTTTTAAATCTAAATGGTATTCATGAATTAACGATCATTTATACAATTATACATTTGAACTAAACTATATTTTATTCACGTAATATGACATTTTTATGAAAATACAACAACTATATATTTATAGCGGTATTTTCTATAAAGTACAAATATTTCCGATAAAATTATTAATATAGAACCGTTTATTTTAAATTACCTATTCAAAATTTTACTCTGATTTTCGGCACTTGTTCTCAACATTAAAAAAGGATGCCGAAGCATCCTTTAATTTATTCAAAAATAAAGTCGTATATTTAAAATACTTTATGCCTTAGCTTTACCTTTATTTTTAGGCTTAGACCCACCAAATGGCTTTTTACTGTCCCCTGTTTCACGTGGAGGCAAACCTGTATGTTGCGTTAAAATTTGACCACGCTCAGGACGTTTTTTGGTATTTGAAGGGCGTGACTGACCTTGTGATGCCTTAGTACGATTGCCTTGCTCACCATTACGTTTTTGCGAATCACCATCTACCGTAGAGTTTTTCTTACGCGCAGATTGGTAATTACCCTCTGCCGAACCCGCAGGCTGATAGGTCGGAATCAAATGATGCTTCGAATTACCAATCAAATCCTGACGACCCATTTCTTTCAAGGCTTCACGGAGCAACGGCCAGTTATTTGAATCATGGTAACGCAAGAATGCTTTATGCAAACGACGACGTTTGTCACCTTTTACAATATCGACATTTTCAGTATAACGTGCCACTTTTGCGAGTGGGTTTTTACCTGTGTAATACATAGTTGTCGCTGTTGCCATTGGCGATGGATAGAAGGTCTGTACCTGATCGGCACGGAAATCATTCTTCTTCAACCAAATAGCAAGGTTCATCATGTCATAGTCAGTTGTACCCGGATGCGCTGCGATAAAGTACGGAATTAAATACTGTTCTTTGCCTGCTTCCTTACTGAAACGCTCGAACATCTGCTTGAAACGGTCATAGGTACCTATGCCCGGTTTCATCATCTTGTTCAATGGACCTTTTTCAGTATGTTCAGGGGCAATTTTTAAATAACCACCCACATGATGGGTCACCAATTCTTTCACATATTCAGGGTTCAAAACTGCAAGGTCATAACGTAGACCTGAACCAATCAGAATTTTTTTCACGCCTTTAATAGCACGTGCTTTACGATATAACTGAGTCAGCGGTGCATGATCGGTATGTAAGTTTTGGCATACACCTGGGAATACACATGATGGCTTACGACAGTTCTTTTCAATCTCAGGATCTTTACACTGCAAACGATACATGTTTGCTGTTGGACCACCTAAATCAGAGATAATGCCTGTAAAACCAGAAGCTGTATCACGAATTTTTTCAACTTCGCGTAAAATCGATTCTTCAGAACGATTCTGAATAATACGACCCTCATGCTCTGTGATTGAACAGAAAGTGCAACCACCAAAACAACCACGCATGATATTCACAGAGAATTTAATCATGTCAAATGCAGGGAAACGTGCTTCACCATAAGATGGATGTGGCAGACGCGCATAAGGCAAATCAAACACATAATCCATTTCTTCGGTGGTTAATGGAATTGGTGGTGCATTCAACCACACATCACGTTCACCATGCTTTTGTACCATTGCACGTGCATTGCCGGGATTGGTTTCCAAATGCAAAATACGGTTAGCATGCGCATATAAAACAGGATCTTCTGCAACTTCTTCAAATGCAGGTAAGCGAATGACCGCTAATTCACGGGGTGGTAATTTATGCTTAATGGCTTTAGATACAGGTTGTAATTGAACAATCTGTGTATCTGCATCCAAATGATCGCCTTCACGAATAATTGGATTAGCAACAAGTTCTTTTTGGAAATTTTGATATTGAGTTAAAGAGTTACCTTTATCTTTCTCAATCTCACAGCCATCTAAATCTTCTGTCATCACATAAGGGTTGATGATTGGATCAACACGACCAATTGCATCGACATCATTCGATGCAATTTCAACAAACTTAGATTTAGAGGCACGATTATGCTTATTGACAATAAATGCCGTACCACGAACATCTGTAATGTCTGTAATTTTTTCACCACGCGCCAAACGGTGCATGACTTCAGTAATTGAACGCTCGCCATTGCCGTACATGAGTAAATCGGCTTTCGAATCCATCAACACCGAGCGGCGGACTTTGTCTGACCAATAATCATAATGAGCAATACGACGCAGTGATGCTTCAATCCCACCCAATAATACAGGAACATCAGGATAAGCTTCACGAACACGCTGACAGTACACAGTCGCTGCACGGTCAGGACGTTTATTTGGAACGTTATCAGGAGAATAGGCATCATCCGAACGGATTTTACGGTCAGCCGTATAACGGTTGATCATCGAATCCATGTTCCCTGCGGTTACGCCCCAAGCGAGATTAGGCTTACCCAATACTTTAAATGCTTCGGCAGACGTCCAATCAGGCTGTGCGATAATACCAACACGAAAACCTTGTGCTTCTAAAACACGCCCAATAATGCCTGAACAAAAAGATGCATGATCGATGTAAGCATCGCCACAGACCAAAATAAAATCACAACTGTCCCAACCAAGTTGATCCATTTCCTCACGTGACATCGGCAAAAATGGGGCAGGCTCAAAGCACGAAGCCCAATATTTGTCGTAATCAAACAACGCTGTAGGCGCAGTTTGAGCAGTATAAGCAGTAGACATGATGAGTAATCTCGATTGGCAGTTGGCGATCGGGAGATGATCTAAGATGAAAGCCGATCATTTTACCATGAATTCTGCTCATGTTGCTTGATTAAAAAACAAACATTTTTACTTTATGAGTGTCAAACATCATATAAACACCGATCCATTTAATTGAATAAATAAATATGATGAATGAAAACTCAAATAAATATGCTAAATCAGTTGATTATGAAATACTCTATCTAAAATCAACTTAAAAATGAGTTTACATGTCAGCTATGTCAATTTTTTCGTGGCATTTCATTCTAAGGTTGAGTATAAAAATAAAAGGAGCAAGCCGAAGATCTTGAACAATTCAAACGAAGTAGCATTCAATTTATTCAGCAAAATATTAGCAACTAAGAAAAAATCATTTCAATTTATCTTCAATTTTTCCTGAATTTGGATCTGCTTCAATTTAAATGCAATGAATACCCCAATGATCAGAACAAGTGTAATGGCTATAGTTAAACCAAACCAACCTCCTTGCTCCCAAACCAATCCACCACTGCTCCCCAAGAAACTTGAGCCTAAGTAATAACAAAATAAGTAAAGTGATGAACCTACTGCACGATATTGCAAGGATTGTACCGACACCCAACTACTTGACGTTGAATGTGCTGCAAAAAATGAAAAAGTAAAAATAAGTAATCCCGCTAAAATAGCCCATAAAGTAGGAATGAGCATAATCCAGAGACCGAAAATCATCATGCTCAACATTGCAATGAGGACGTTATCTCTCCCGAATTTATGACTCCAACTTGCTGCACGAGGTGAACTATAAATTCCCGATAAATATGCAATTGAAATGAGACCAATCCACATCTGTGAAAGCTCAAAAGGCTTTTCAAGCAAGTGATAACTCATATAGTTAAACACGGTCACGAAGCAGCCCATCAAAATAAAGCCTTCAGCAAAAAGTAGTCGAAGTCTGACATCTGCCAAATTCTTTTTAAAAGATTCTATAAAACGATTCAAATTAATTGGATAAGCTTTAAAATGTTTCGATGCAGGCAATGCCATATAAAACGTAATGGCAATTAATAAATTAAGTGCACCAATAATGCTAGTCGCTGTCTGCCAAGAGATATAATCGAGTAATACACCAGCGATCAATCGCCCCCCCATTCCGCCAATGGCTGTCCCTGAAATATATAAACCCATGGCAAATCCAACATCTTTTTGCGCAATTTCTTCCCCTATATATGTCATCGCAACAGATGCAACACCACTGACAGCAAGTCCAACCATCATGCGAGTCGCAAGAAATATTTCCCAATAGGGCAAAATTGAACTCATTAATAATAAAATAGAGGTCGAAAATAAGGAGATGACCATAATCTTTTTACGACCAAAACGATCTGAAATTAAGCCTGCAAATAACAGTCCTAAAGCGAGTGCAATGGTCGAAAATGAAAGTGGAAAGCTGCTATGTGTGGGTGTCACCTGAAAGAATTTTGCTAAAAATGGCATCATCGGTTGCACGCAGTACAATGATGAAAAAACAGCAAAACCAGCTAAAAATAGCGAAAAGAGAATAGCAAGAAAGGGACGAGTACCATACTCAATATAATCAGTGGATGTGGACGTTTTAGACATAATCACTCCTCATGTCTAACTCAGTATACGCTTGTTTATGATGATGCAAAAATTAAAACATAAACGCCCCTATTGACCCATTTCAATTTATATTTATCCATAAAAAAACCCTCAACAATGTGAGGGTTTTTCATTATCTTAAATTATTAAGCTTTTGCTGTCACACCTGAACCGATTTTCTCAGATTCATTGCTATTCATAATCAACGAAACTGCAATTGCGGTAATTAACACAGGTAAGCCAACCGCCATAAAATTGAAATGTGCAGGTAAATTCATACCTAACAAACCACCAATTAAAATTGGACCAATAATCGCCCCCATACGACCAATCGCAGATGACCAACCAATCCCTGTCGAACGTACCGCCAATGGATAAAACTGTGCAACATAGCTATACAGCAACATTTGCGAGCCAATTGATGCTGCACCTGCCAAGAAGACTAAAATATAGAGTAGGAATTCATTCGACTGAAAGCCCATTAAACTCATGACTACTGCGCCAATTATACCAAGACACATTAAAACAGGTTTTAAATGGAAACGATCCGCTAAAATACCGCCACCAATAATACCAATCACAGCACCAATGTTCATCACCATCATAAACATTAAGCTGTTATCCATTGAATAACCTGCTGCCATCATTAGTTTTGGCAACCAACTGCTTAATGCATACATCGTGAGTAAACAAGTGAAGAAAGCTATCCAAAACAATACTGTATTCATCGCACGACCACGACGGAACAAACTCATTACACTTGCAGACTCAGGAACATCGACTTTATCTAATTCAAATGTCGTTGTTTCTTTTACTGTGATTGTTGGTTCTAAACGACTTACGATTTTTCGTGCTTCTGCTTGACGATCTTGTTGAACAATAAAAGTTAAAGATTCGGGTAAAAACTTCCAAATTACTGGCAATAAAAATAACGGAATACCTGCAATAAAGAACATGATTTGCCAACCAAAATCTGGGGTGAACCATGAGCCAAGCAAAGCAGCCATCACACCACCTACGGCATAACCACTGAACATACCTGTTACAAGCGTACTACGCATACGAATTGGTGCATACTCTGAGGTTAAGGCTACAAGGTTCGGCATTACACCACCAATACCTAAACCTGCAAGAAAACGTAAAATTGCAAATTCTGTTGGATTAGATGCAAAACCACCTGCAAATGTTAAACCACTGAATAGCACAATACAGATCATAATGACTTTCTTACGACCAATTTTATCTGCGAGCGAACCAAAAATCATCGCGCCAAACATCATACCTGCTAAAGCTGTGCTTGCAAGCATACCCGCCTGCATTGCTGTCAAACCCCACTCAGCCATCAAAAGTGGCAACACTACACCATTGATGGCTAAGTCGTAGCCATCAAATAAAATAATCAATAAACACCACACCAAAACATTAAAGTGAAATGGTCTAAATTTTGCGTGATCAATAATATGATTAACGTTGACTGCTTTATCCGTCATCATTCAATTCCTGTGAAACTATATTTCAAAAAACGCTCTTCCAAATCATTAGTTTCAATATAATTTTTAGAATAAAACCAACGTCGCTCATCAAAGCAATTAAGACTATATTCACATAATTTATACCACTATAGGAATAGCACATTAGTCTTATTGTTCATTTATTTTTGCGACAAAATTCACACTTTGTGTAAATTAAACAATACAGTTTATTTAATTTTTCTTAAGTGATTATTTTTAATACTTTATGAAATAAAATTTACAAAATCATTTTTTGGTAATGCAATCGCTCAAACATCATGCTCTTCATTCAAGGTGATCTATACAATCTAATTCGTTGATAATTCAGTCATGCTTATTGACCAAAAAGGGTCGTAATTTCAGTGCTAAAATCATTTTTATGAATGATAAATTTTTCCATGATGCCTCTTGTCTTTATTTTAGATTCATTACACCCCCCTTAATAATTCATTTTTATTTGAAAATAGTGATTTTTTTATAAATATTTATCGACTTTTCCCCTATTATTTTCTTAAATTTCGTCTATTTTTCAATTTTTTTCACGCAATAAAAAACACCCTCTGTCTTATGACAGAGGGTGTTTTAGATTTAAAAGCTGGCGATGACTTACTCTCACATGGG